>JAYWAQ010000135.1:0-6530 GCA_043782305.1 Burkholderiales bacterium | reverse complement strand
AACCACTTCTCCAGTTCCCGAAAAGGCTCAGTAGAGAGCGCGGCAAGCCATCGCGAGAAGAGGTAGTCAGCCTCGACCCAGAGTGCGATAAACACTACGACAATGCAGCCCGCAACAAAGGCGATAGCAACGCGCGTGAGCTGGAATCGTCGCCGATTTTGAGCACCCACGTCGTACTCCCATTGCACACCGTCAAAGCGCCAATGCAGGAAGTGCTCACCTTCAACGAGCCGACACAAAGTCGTCCGCATTTTCGACGCCACCAGCGCTAAGACAATTGCGACCATGGTCGCGATGGCAGCCGCGCCAGCCGCCGATATAAATAGGGTCACATTGCCCATTAATGCCCCCGCTAACCCAGTCACGGCAGCGACAATTATGATGGGCACTGCGAACCATGGCCCCCTGTCCACAGACAGCGGCGGTAACG
Organism: Burkholderiales bacterium; assembly: GCA_043782305.1. Lineage (GTDB taxonomy): Bacteria > Pseudomonadota > Gammaproteobacteria > Burkholderiales > Casimicrobiaceae > Casimicrobium. The sequence goes on along the minus strand of JAYWAQ010000135.1, from coordinate 6,100 downwards.
TAGATTGTGTGCGGAATTCATGCTGCATGACGATTCCAGATTTGCCATTCGTGGCGTCGGAGACGGAGGTCTCCGCACGAAAAGTTCTTGTAGTGGCGACTGGGCAAGGTAGCCAGAAATAGCGACGCACAATTCATACAAGCACCACTTCTTTACTGCCCGTTTCGCAATGAATTTGGCCAGCCCAAAAAAAAGGTGCAAAGCCAGATTTTTGTAACGCGCTACAGCGTCAGAAAATACGGGCCTGGTTCACCGAGCACTGTGTTTTTCCCGCGCAACTCGATCCTGAGTTGCCGCTTTGACGCATCGTAAGCAAACGCCTTATGGGTGAACACGTCCCGCATGCCGTCAGGCGCGCTGGCAACGAATTGCGCCAGCGCGTTGCCGACGAGCGCACGTCGGCGCGCCTCAACCGTCAACCGCGTGGCAGCAGCAAGGTTTCTAACGTCGGCGATGCGAACGCCGTAGTGCGAATAAGTTGGCGAGCCCATCGCGACAAACATTCGGCCCCCTATGTTGCGAGAAACGACAATGCAGGCCAATGCCCATTCACCCTTCGATTGACAGGCTGTTGGCGGCAAAGGGTCGGCCAGCCGTTCGCCGCGAGCCGCAGCTTCAGTCGACGCTTTGTCAGCCGCAAAATGTCGCGCCATATGATTGAGTGTGTCGTTGAGGTCATAGGTGTAGCGGGTCCAGTACTCGACCACCTTCGCAAAGGGCGCTGGAAGTTTCACGTTCGACTTCCAGGGCTGCATCAACTCGGTAGTCATCGAACGCGCGAAACCCGCCCCTAATTGCCACTCACTCAACAGCGATTCGCCAATTGCTACGGGCAGCGCGTCCACACGTGCCAGCGCGGCAATCGCCGTTTGCGCCAGCGCGTCATCAACGCGATTTGTACGGGCAAACGAGTCCTGCATCGCAAGCTGAATCTGCGTCAACAGCGCCGCTGAGACCATCGCGTCAACCAGCGTGTAGTCCGCTGACTTCATCCAGTCAGCCACCGAACGATCCCAGTCCTTGAGAGCATCCGCCCGCGCGCCCGTCTGCCATTTTTGTCGTGCCTGCGCGATACGCCAACGCTCAATCTGAATCAGCGGCAATAACTCGGCAGTCGGTGAATCGGCTGCTGCTCCCAGTCGCCGTGGTCCGTCCGCCCAGATAGTCTCAGCGCGCTTGATCAGTACTTCATCGGGGGTCGCTGCGGCGAGCAAAGCCCATTGCTGCGGTGTCGTTCCGACGCGTATGCGGGCTTGAGCCTCCGTCTTCGGCAACGTGATGGCAATGCCGCCGCGCAGGCAGGAGGCCATCAGCAACGCCGAGCGCTTGTTGTATTGATCTAAATACGTCTTGTAAGCCGCCTCGTCGGTCTTCGGTGGAATCGTTTTTATAGCGGAGTTATTTTCCGTACGCTGTTGCTCGTAGGCGTTGAATCGGCACTTACCGTACTGCTCTGGCGCTATGTCCGCTGGTGCCAGTATTCCGTACAGGCGATAACCGTTTTCGGTGATTTTCGGCAATAGTTTGGCGCGAGCATCAAGACTTGCCGCTTCGCTCGACAATGCGGCTGGCGTGAACACGTAGTACGTTCCCAAAGCCACAATTGGCAATACAAGAAGCGTGATCAGAACGACCAGCAACAGCAAGGCGACTTTGAAAATCCGCATCGCGCAATGGTAATGGCAACCGGCCCCGAAGCAATCAATTGAAGTTGAGAGTTGGCCCCTTTAGTTCCAAAAATAAGGCGGTGGCTTAAAGCACGTTGCCCCAACGATTGCTGTCGCAAAAATGACAGCAGAGCCGTCTGTCACAGCACGGACGCCACTTCGGAGCACTTCCGCGTTCAGGTTCCGGGCGTGTGCCGCTTGCACAACGCCTGGGCAGCGCAGGTCTTGTACGCCGCCGGTGGCGCCGACGCTAGCCGCAGCTTGGGAAAAATATTAAAGGCATTCATGTCAAACTGGGTGGATTTCATAGCGTATGCGTTAGTACTCTGCATGATCATCTGGGGTCTGTGGCACTGGCGTGCATTCGGCCGAGACCGGCGCCAACCCAGAGGCGAAGTGCGGCGCCATCAGGAGCAATACTTTGCGTACGATGAGGAAAGAAATAGGGGTGGCGATGTGGCTGCCATCGAGCTTACGTTTGAAGTACCAAAGGAACGTCGTTTTTTTCTGCGTAAAGAAGGCATTTTTGACCGTGTGAACAAAGGCATTCGCTTGACAAGCGAACAACAAGCGGCAGACCAGGCGTTTGACTCACAGTACTTTGTTGACACGCTGGACGGCGCCTTCATGCAGCTGCTTCGCGAACGCAAAGACATTCGCGGCAATCTGGTGCTTCTGTTGAAGCGAATGAAGGCGCTGCGCGCTGGCTTCCACTCCATTACCTGCGACAACGGGTTGCTACGGATACGCCTGGGGGTTCTTTTTGTTGAGCGCCGGGATCGCGTTGAGAGTGAAGTCGTGGTGTGGCTAACACCACTGCTCGATGCGCTACGGCAATTGCCGGTCGACCTGTCCAGGCGGTCGAACAACAAATATTCGCAAGCTGATCTTCCGTATCGCCTGGCGTTGATGTTCCTTTTGGTGGGCCTGATCTCGATGGTCTATTTGCTGACGTTGACGGCCGATCGGCTGCTTGAACCGTGGGCGTTTTTTGACTTTAGCCTGCTCGTCGCATGCGTGCCAATTGCGCTGTTCCTGCTCTGGGCACAACATCGCGTTTCCTACATAGCCAACCGCCACCGATGGATATTCGTGTGGTTGCTAGTCGCTACGCCAGGGCTCATCATGCTCAGTTTCGCGATTCTGCGCATTGGCAACATGGCATTTGACGTCGCGTCGGCGAAGCGCGTGGCAGTTACCGACGCCCAAATCGCAACACGCTACAACGGCCGTGGCGGCGGCGACACGAAGACGCTGACCTACACAAGCAATCATCCCGCTTTGCGAAATTGGCACGGCATCATTGATCGAAAAACCTATGATCGACTGCTGCTTGCCTGGGGCGGCAAGCGCAGCCCGCGCGCCACAGTACTACTGCATCCCGGCGCGCTCGGGTTTGCCTGGGCGGAGATTGAGCCGTATTGAGCGCAGGGCAGGGAGTCCCTGAACTCGTGTTTGCAGTCGTATTGAAAGACACTGATGTCCTGGCGCCAGAGACGCTCGAGCGATTTTTCGACTTCGCTCGAGCCCTGTGCCACCTCGCAACTACTGGTAGCTTGCCACCGAAAGTGTGTTGATCGTCGTGGTGCCCGAAATCACGAACCCCGCCGTCAGCGTCGAACCGGAGTTGTACGTGAATTGGTACGAGGTCAGATTGGCTCCGCTCTGATCGGTCCCGCCTGCGACCCAAACGTAGATCCACACGGTGTCGCCATTGTTCAGCGGCGACAGGGGCACTTTCGCCGCAAAGTCTGACAGTTTGATGGTGCTGCCGCAACCCGCTGTCAGCGTGCCACTCCATAGCCAGCTGTTCCAGTCAGAATAGTTTTGCGTGGGTTGTTGAGAGCCACCATCCATCCATTCGACCGTCCATTGACAGTCAGCGGCCATCGCGTTGTGCAAACTCATGAGAGAGAGCGGCCCACCCATCACAACCGCCGCTCGCGTCACACCCGCAGTTGAGCTTGCGTGCGTTGGCGAAGGCGCAGTGCCTACGCTAGGGCTTACCGCCCCGCTCGGTGCCACTGCAGCGCGCTTGGTCAGGGCCGCGGTGTGGTTGCCTAAGTCGGGAATATTGAGCAGCGCCATGTGCGACCACACGGCCCTTGCACAATTTGTGCGACCAGCTTGTCCATCCCGATCTCTGCCGCTGCGGCAGTAAGGATATCGCGAAAACCGCCTTGCCGTATCGCGGCGGCGGCTCGCGTTGCTCCGAGACTTTTGGCGAGTTCAATTGCCTGTTTACGGTCGTTTTTCGTAGTCCATTTTGGAAGCTCCTTTAAATTGTCGAATCTGAACGCGGTCAGCAAAAAGTGCTGGTTCTACGCGATGGCTGCTTCACGCCGCAAGCTCGTCGTGCCGTCGGCGCGAAGTTCTCGTCGGGCCCACTACTCAAGCCCATTCGCGCAACACTCGCAGTCATTTCGCGGAAGCTAGACAGGGTCGGTCCCCGTTGTGGGCCTCTCGCGAAATGAAGGTCAACTGAATGTTTTGCGAACGATGCCAGTGTCTTCCTCAAAGGCGCGTTAAGTCCTTTGGCGATCTCAATCGCCTCTCAATCGTTCTGAATCACACGGACTGAGGAGGTATTGTGTGCGCGGCTTGCGTCGTTCTCGGGCAGCGAGTCCCTGAGCCTGATAGTGGCGGACTACGCTGCTATGCCTTCTTTGATATCGCTCGAGCGCCGAACTCGCGCTAACGCTTCACCGTCCTCCAGGAAACTGCTGCGAATGGCAGTCTCAACTATCTGCCGGAACAAATTGGGTTGCAACAACTGGGCGACGCCGGTGTTGAAAAGATATTGCACGTATTCATCAGGCCGATTCTTTCCGCTCAGCGCCTGGGTATTTGCGAATTTGACCGACGGGTCAAACGCCCGGGCCAGATGGCTGGCCAGCATTTGGTTCGCTTCCAACAGGTTGCGCTCAGCGCTTTCGCTAATGGTGTTTGTACCGTGCAGGCGATAGCGGTAGAGCGGCGCATCGACGAAGCATGGCTCGCACCATTCACTTGCTCGCAGGCAAAAGTCCCAGTCGTGATTGGCGCGATAGTCGCGAAATCCTGCCACGGTCTCAAAAAGCGCCTTTGTCACGAACAGATTGCCGGTCGAGATGCTCGGATTGCAACGCCAGAATAGTTTGCTCATCGGGCGCGTAATCGACAACTGAAACTGCAAGTCAAGTAACTCTCTCACGCGTGGGTCAGCCTCTGGCGACAGCTCTCCGGATTGGTCATCGACGCAAACGATTCGCGAAAACCCCCAGGACAATTCAGTGGTTTCGAGGCTGGAAACCATCAGTGCGATGCGGTTCCGCGCAAACACATCATCCGAATTCAGCGGTGCCAGATATTTTCCGCTTGCCAGACTAGCGCACTCATTGAGTGTGGCATGCGCCCCGCGATTGTCGCGGCAAACGAAATGACAAGGAAATGGCGAGTCCTTCAATACCGAGGCGATGAGCGAGGCCGACCCGTCGCTTGATCCATCGTCGATCACAATGAGTTCGATGTTCGGATAGGTCTGCGTGAAAACCGAGCGAAGCGCCTCTTCAATGTAGCCTCCATGGTTGAAGCTCGGAACGAGCACGCTGACTTTCGGTGTGCCTTCGGCGTGGAGAACAGGCTGACTCAGAGGCGCCGCCCGCAGCGCCGTGTCGGGCAACCCGCGCTGCCGCGAACTCCCAGGTAGAGATGCGACTACTAAACCCATGTTGTGACGCATCGAATCGATCGCCCAGCCCGTCAATTCGAGCGCACGAAAAATAAGCGGAAACGCACGCCGGTAATTGTGGTTCTGCAGGTAAACCACACCAAGCATGTGTAACGCGTCGACCTGATCAGGCTGGATCTCCAGCACCTGCGAATACAGCGCTGCCGCGACCGTCAATCCCCCTTTGATTTGAGCATTGAGCGCCCGATTCAGCAGCGACTGGGCATCGCCATCGTCTGGTGCCACCGATGACGCGTTACCGACTTTCAGCGAGCCACAACAATCCTTGTACCTTTTTCCGCTGGCACATGAACACGGACTAAGGCGACCGACGCTACCGTTTGCAGTTTCATTTGCTGTTGCGGGCACGTTCAGCGCCTGAGCGGAGTCTGCATGACATTCCGCCAGACTCGCGACCGCATTGCGGAGAGCACGTGCCGATTGTCGCCCGAGCTGGGTCGAAAGCTCGTACATGTTGTGCGAGTCAAGCGTTTCCAGTCGCAGCATGAACTCACTCAACTGATCCCACTGTCGCAGCTGCTGGTCAGCCTGCATTTGCAGAATTTGCATGGCACCGGCTATCTTGTCCACACTGGGCAATACACCGAAACCATGACGCACGCCGTACGAGCGAGCACAAATATTGCCGTGCATGCTGGTGCCGACGAAGATGTGCGCGCTGGCAATGACTGCGAGCATTTCCAGAACCGGTAGCGTCGGCAGG
>JAYWAQ010000134.1:0-2343 GCA_043782305.1 Burkholderiales bacterium | reverse complement strand
CCCACATCGCTGAAAGCCCTTGGCGCACTGACGATGCCGGTGTTGCTGATGGTGGGGGAGGACTCGCCCGTGTCCGCCCGCGCCGTGGCACGGCTGCTGGCCCAGGCCCTGCCTTACGTCGAGACGATCGAGTTCGAGGGGCTGGGGCACATGGGTCCGGTCACTCACCCCGAGGTCGTCAACCCAAGGGTCGAAGAATTTCTGCGCCGCAAGACTGCTGTCTGACACGAGCGCTGTCGGTTGCCGTGACTTATCAACCAGTCAAAGAAATAAGACCTATTGCGTTAGTAGGGGATGATTTCGAACGGCATGAGGCACATACCCGCAGAAGCACAACACGAGATACGTCGTCGCGGTTGCGCAAGATTATGCGTAACAGCTTTTCGCTGAAAAAACCGCGCAACAAACGCTAAACGCCAGTTACATCAAAAGTGGGTTTTCGCATTTTTACTGCTCCAGCCCCCATGCAATGGTTGTTTCAGCGAAAAGCTGTAAAACGTATTCCGCACAACCAACGGTTGCGCTCACTCCTCGAAGCGCATCCAACCCGAAGTGCCGTCCAGGCGGATTTGCTCCAGATCAAACAGCGTCAAGAAGTCAATCGTCTTGAATTCGCGGTCGATGGCGGGCGGGCCGCACAGCTTGATCCCCAAGGCCAGATACGCCGCCAGCAGCTTGGGAATTTTCGGCGGCTGTGCCGCCACCACCGACATGTCACAGACGTAAGCAGGCTGAGGCAGGGTGTGAAACGCTTCGGGCGCGAGGTGTTTTTGCAGCGCCAGATAACTGGCAGCTCCGACTGATTCGTCCTGACTGGTCAGTGAGCTGCAACCAATCAGATAGCGCGATCCGCGTTGCCGCGCGTAGAGCGCAATCGCTCGCCACAGCGCGTTGAGCACGGCAAAGCTGCGGTGGTCAACGTGGACACAGGCGCGGCCCAGTTCCAGCACTTCTGCGCGATGCGGCGCGAACGGCGTCAGGTTAAATTCGCGTTCGCAGTAGTAGCCGTGGCGCTGCTGCGCCCGGTCGCCGGTTTGTAATCGATAGGTGCCAACCACCGCGTCCGTCGTCGTGTCAAGAACCAGCAGGTGGTCGCACGCTGCGTCGTAGCGATCCACGTCCAGGCCGAGCGCCACGGACTCGGCGAGCCCTTCGCCCAGCTCGACGTTGAACACCTGAAAGCGCAGCGCCTGCGCCTCTAGCAACTCGCGTTCAGTCTGCGCTAACCGCGTGACGTAGCGCGATGTCGACGCCCTGGTCTTGGTGATCAGACCGGACGGCATGGCGTGGTTTTCATGGGCAAATTTTCCTGCCTGACAGTGAATGCGAGTGTAATTCCAATGAGTCTGCGCCAGCGAAAAGTCCTTACAAGTCCTTGCTCTGGGGTGTCGCAATCGCGATGCACCGCAACACAAAAACATGAGAAATTGGACTTTTACTCAGGTGGTGGTCAGCATCGATTTGTAACATTATGTAAACGTACAACAATTTCAGCGGTAACAAATGTACGGGTTTACCCTTTGTAAGTCTAATCAGGTTAACCGTTGGCACTCGTCGAATTTCATGAGGGTTGGCCTACGGCCGCAATTTCATTTATGTCGGTCGATTCGCTTTTCCAGACGCTGTCCGGGTTTTCCGTTGATCCACTTTTTCTGTGGTTCTCGATTTTTTTCATCACCTTCGTCCTTGAAGAGGGCGCTGCTGCTTTCGCGGTCATGCTCGCGCTGTCCGACATGTTGTCGCTGCCACTGGCGACCACGGCGGTCTATTGCGGTGTGGTCACGACTGACGTCGGCCTCTACGGGCTCGGCTATTCGGCGAGTCGCTTCAAATGGGCGTCGCGCTGGATCGACGGCCACAAGATCAAACGTGCAGGCGAATGGATGGGGCCGCGATTGTTGCCCGCCGTCATCATGAGCCGCCTGCTGCCGTGGATGTTGCCGCCGACGTTCATTGCTTGCGGATTTTTGCGCTTGCCGTTCAAGCAGTTTTTCTGGTTCGCTTCAAGCACCGGTCTGGTGTGGACCGCTATTGTGTTTTCTGCCTTGCTGGGATTCGGCAACATTCTGTTGCAGCATCGCTTCTCATGGCCATCAGCCCTCGTGGTTGCCGCATTTATTGCGTTGGCGGTGTGGAAGTTCCGGGCGGCGCGTGCGCAGAAATCGGCGGCAACCTATGCCGCTATTTATGGCGGTGGCACGCGGCGCGGCGCTACGCCTGATGCTTTGACGTTACCGCTGCCGTCGGCCGGGCAACCCGCCAAGCCGCTGATTTGCTGGTTTGAACGCTTGCCTGCGTGGATGTTTTATGCACCGGTCGCTGTGATGTGGCTGATGCTGTCAC
>JAYWAQ010000133.1:0-17751 GCA_043782305.1 Burkholderiales bacterium | reverse complement strand
ACGTCGATTATCGGCTTTCTGCGCAGCATCGGCCTCGACGTGATTGAGCGGCCGATTACGGTCGCCACTGTGCTGCCGGGCATCACTGTCGCGCATGGCGCGCTCGTGGTGGATCGCGCTGCGGTCAAGTACCCCGGCGACCTGCTACACGAGGCGGGTCATCTGGCGGTGGTGCCCGCAGTGGAGAGAAAACTGCTCCACGAAAATGTCGGCCATGACGGCGGCAATGAAATGGCAGCTATCGCCTGGTCATACGCTGCAGCGTTGCATTTAGGGCTCGCGCCTTCCGTTGTTTTCCACGAGGATGGTTATCGTGGCGGCGCTAACTCGCTGACCGAAAACTTCACTCAGCGTCGGTACGTCGGCGTGCCGATGCTGACCTGGCGAGGACTTGTGGATCCGCCTTTGAAGGATGAAGCAAGCGACGCCGGTTACCCGACAATGAAGCGTTGGCTGGCCGAATGATCGAATGATCGGGATGATCGAGAGGCTAACGGGCAAGCGCCTGCAAGCGCTCATAAGCGCCCCCGCAGCTCGCCGTCACCGCCTCCCGCAGCGCCGCTGACGCGACGCTCTGCTTACGCTCCGAATCGGGCTCAAACGTCATTTGCGGCGTCTTGGCGTTGCGCCCGGCACTCGCCTCTAGCGACGCAATCGTCTCAGCGTCGTCGCACAGTCCCAGCGTTTCACCAATTGTGGTCCACAGTGCTGAAGGCAATGATCGGTAGTTCACGGCGAGCGCTCCGCCGCGCTCACACACCAGCGCACCAGCCTCGAAGAACTTGCCCAGCACGGCGGCGACATGGCTTTCTGGCGACGCGCGCAGCATCGATTGCACATCCACCAGACGAGTGATTGCGCTGACCATTCCGGGCACCATGTAGCTCGCACGTTGCAGCAGTTGCGAGGCAGCTACTTCCACCGGATCGCGATACAGAAAAATCCACGGTACTTCGGGAAACGCTTCGCTAATCAGCTCATTTTCAACAATGTGCCAGGCATCGAGCTTGATGACCAGATGCCGCTGCTGTGTCGGAGCCTGCCCGAGCACACAGACCAGCGCGCGCAACCATTCAATCTGTTGATCGCGCGAAACCTGCGGCAGGCGATAACGAATGTTGATCAACATGTCGAGCATCGGTGGTTCGGACATCACCACATGCGTCGGCTGATGCGCAAGCATCTGGCTGATCAAGGTCGAGCCGCAGCGCGAAACATGCGCCACGAATGCTTTGAGCGGTGCCACCCGAACTTCACCCTCGCTCTGATTTGCCCACGCAACCAGCACCGCCATCGGCGTGTAGCGGCGAAATGCCTGATTGAAAGGCAACTGCAAGAGGCGTTGCGCGTCATCCTGAAAAAATGGTGCGCGCAATGCCGCGTCACCGCGATAGCACCAGTCGACCCACACCGTCTCGTCACGCACAAACAGTCGGATCGGCAGCCAGCCCGTGAAGTCCTGCTCTGCGCCTTCGACGACCGCGCTCATACGATCCACTGCGCCATCCAGTCACGTTGCGCGCGGTTCATCTCGGCCCGCACGTCCTCGACAGAGAATTTGAATCCGCGCGCGCCGGCAAGCGAGGCGGTCAGCGCCATCAATTCGTCTGGCCGACCGCAAGCGCGCAACTCATGCATCAAGGATGGCTCTCTGAAAACAATTTCGCGAAAAGCCTGAAATTGCGCGGTGGCATCATCAACCATTTGCGATGATTCCACAGTGGGTGGTGAGCCTTTTTGCACCTGCTCTGTAAGCCAGTCGTTCACGCCGCAGTCGAGCACCAGATGCACACGCTCACTTGCACCCCGGTTTTGAACACGGTGCGGCTGCGACAAATTCAGATACCAGCACTCGCCGGCGAGCATCTGTACGCGCTGGTCAGACACGTAAAACGCAACATCGGGATTGGTCAGCAGCGGGATGTGCAACCGCGCTTCGCCATCGCTCCAGACGAGATCAGCGTCGTTGTGCTCACGAATCGTCGCGCCCGCCACAAGCCGCAGGACACGGGCAGCTTTAACGTCACAGTGAAACGCCGCGATTGCCTGCATGAGCGCGGGGCACTGGCCGGCGTGCGCAGTTGGACGCACGGAAACAGACGATACGCCTGCGGTCGGGGCATAGAGCGTATTTGCATCGACGTTCGTTGATTGCAGCACGAAGCCACTCCAACCCCCATCGTGATAGTCGGTGTTAAAGTGAACGCGCCAGGGCTCCGCACCCAATGCATGCAGCTCGGCAATTAGAGGCGCAACGTCAATCGCAAGCGGCAAACGAACGGCGAATCCGGGTTGAAAAGGCTTTTGCGTGAACGGCGAATCTTTCATAGAGTCAATCATAAAGTGGTAATCCGACACTTTGCCGCATGGTGATTTTTGACCCAGTTAGCGTCACGCTGACCGCCAGATTCCATGCTTCTGCAGCGCATCGCTCGTGCTCTGCGGCCCGGTAATGATCTCCGCCTTCCAGCCGCGATCACGCGCGGCTTCCACATTGTGCGATACGTCATCGAGAAAAAGCGTGTCATCGGGATCAAGCTGAAAGGCCGCTTCCGCCGCCGCGTAGATCGCGGGATCCGGCTTCGACAGTTTCACGCGACCCGAGAATATTCCCGCCTCGAAGCGTGCAATCCACGGGCAGCGTGCTTCCAGGACGTCGGCAAACGCGGCGGGCATGTTGGAGAGGTAGAACACGCGATGTCGGCTGCCAACCAGGGCCTGCATATGCTTCACCGTCGGTTCAATTAACGGCAGCACATGCGGAATGCGATCAACAAACGTCTGAAGCGCATTGGCGTCCACATCAAGGCGCGATGCTGATCGCTGTGACAACTCGCGCGAATCGATAAAGCCCAAATCAAAGTCCAACCAGTCTTGATGATTCACCAATCGGTCAACCAGTTGTGCAGGAACAAAACCCGACGGCAGGGCTACCGGAAAATGCTCGGTGACCAGCCGCTCGGGATTCCACTCAAACAGCACATTGCCAAAATCAAAAACGATATTCATTGCGGAAGCATAAGTCAGACGCGTCAGGTGCTTCAGGCACTGAGGCGTGGTGAAATACCGACTTCGCTGCAACCGCAATCATCAGACTGAAACGCCATGTCATCACTCACCACAATCACCGCCGAATTGTTCGAATCTCTGCGCGGAAAAGATATCTCTGTCACGACCGCCAGTGGTGTCGAAATATGGCGAATGGACAGTGTCTTGCGGCGTGAAAAGAACAGCGTTCGTGCGGATCAGCCGTTCGCGGCCTACCTCCATGCACCGGTGAGCAACAATCGCAGGCAGGGGATGTGCCAGGCGGCGCTACCCGATGGCGGAACCATTGAGTTTTTCTCGGTGCCGATCAGCGCCAATGCGGACGCCGTCGTACATGAGGTGATTTTCAACTAGCGCCCCGTCGAGCGCGTCTGCCGCCCTTACTACTCCACCTAAAGCTTGGGCGGCTCACAACGCATGTAAAGGTAAAAGCCGCGTTCTTCCACTTCGCGAAAGCCCTGCCGTTCGTACAGACGCCGCGCGGGGTTCAGCGGCTCCACGTGCAAGCCAGCGGCGACGCCACAAGTGTGCGCATATTGCACGAGCGCAGCGCTTATCGCAGTGCCTATCCCTTGATTCCGCGCTTCATGCAGCAGAGTGATTTCCATCAGGCAAACTTCATCTGCCGTTTGCTCGACATAGACGCGACCGATTCGCTCGCCGATTTGCTCACCAACGCGCTCGATGATCAGAAATTGCGGGGCAGCGTAGTGCGTGGCATAGTGCGTATGCTGCGCGTCAAACTGCTGCCGACAGAATGCATGCTTGGCATCGTCTGGCCAGGGCACATGCGCCAACTCGGTCGCGCGAGTCAGGGCGTAGAGCGTCGCTGCAAAATCGATGTCAGTCGATTGTTCGATGCGCACCCGTGCAGCAAATGGCGACAGCTCCAAATTGAGCGTCTGCACAATGGGCGAAGCTGCCATCACTTAAGCCGGGAACAGCCACCAGGCGCTGTCAGCCCGCTGCCGCGTCAAATCAACTCGCCGTGCACGGCGAAGCTTAGATACGCAAAATCGAGCCCGAGCAATCGAGACTCACGCACCGGCGCATTCAGGTCGCCACTGTAAGCGTAGCGCGCGAGATCAGGCGCGACACCGGTCTGCTCTCGCGGGCCTGCCAGCACGTAAACGCCCGGCTTCAACTGCGGCCCGGAGCCACTTGCCATGAAGCTGAAAAACGCGGAGCTACGCTTTCCCGAGGACGACACATGCGTTACCTCAAACCCTGTGAACCCATCATCATGCGCTGTGAACAACACGGGGGAACTGGTACCACCACGTCGCTGCGGCGCATACGACCACAAATCATGTCGCATCACTGTAGCGTCCTGCAGTGAGTGCACCGCCACCACGCGCAATTCATCGGCCACCAGCGCGCCTGCGCCAGCAGCAAAGCCTTGAAACGACACATCGCGCAAGGGCGAAAGCACTTTTGGCCCATCAGCGCCTACGGGCGGGACGAGTGGAACCAGCCCGGCTTCCGCGAAGCGCGCCAATGCAAACGGCAGCGAACCACCTAGGTCGCGCGCCGCTACCACCTCCGCTACCAACGCGCGGCCACCGCCCTTTTGTGAGTCAGTCACGCCAGCCCAATCTGGCGCGTTCACCCACAACGAACCGGCCCCCGCGACGGCCACCCCCGCCGTCGTCGCAGTCGCTACCGACAAAAATCCCCGTCTGTCCATCTTATATTTTTCCCTGGATGTTATGCGCGCAACTCTACCAGCTTACCTACCCGGTGCAGGTCGGGTAGTTTGAAAAATAAAGTAGCGCCGTGCCTAACTAATTTCGCGCCGGGAAGACGCCCTGCATCGCGATGACAAACATCACGGTCAGGAAAGGCATCATGTTGTTGTGTGGCTGATTTGCGCCAGTTGGCGACAAGGCCTGAGGACTCATCGGACTAACCCCAGTCGTGGCTGGGCTGTACAGATTTCCCGGACTGGTCAAAGCCATTGCCGTGGCTGGACCAGGGGTACGCGAGTCGCCGGCGTCTCCTGCATAGGCGACCATTCCGTGATTGTGAATCGGCATTTCGGACTGGAGTAGCGTCACGTTTACGGAGCCGCCGACTTCTCCCAAGAAGCGCTGCGACAAGCCAGCGCCCTGACCTGGCGCGATCGGTGTGGAGCCACCCAAATTCGGCAAGGCAAACGTCGACTTGCCGTCTCCGCCGTAGGTAGTGCCGAGCAACGAGAACAATGCCGTGTTCTGCGAAATCGGCAGTATCTGACCATCACACGTAGCCCAACCCCTCGGGGCAAAGTTGAACCCCACCATACGAATTTCTGCAACAAATGGATCTGACATGATGTGCGTCCTCAGTTTGGGCTCGGAAAGATACCGAACAGCGAAATGATGAAATTGATTACCAGATACGGCTGCATGTTTTCGTGCGGCTGGTTACCGCCGCTCATTGCAACTGCGGCGGCGTTCAGAGGGGTGTCTGGCGACGCGTTGAAATAGGTCGCGAGGGACACCGGCGAAGCCAGCACGCCATTTGCCCCGGTGATCTGATTGGCGGCATCTTTCGAGGCAGCCATCGGATGCGTATGGATGGGAAGCTGCTGCGTGGTCACTGTCACCGTCTCGCTACCCGCCATCTGCCCCAATACAAAGCCCGAACCCACGTGCACAGGGGCACGCCCCTGAAGATTAGGGAGCCCAAACGTGCTCTGTCCGTCGCCCCCATACGTGGTGCCAATAAGATTGAAGAGCGTGTCGTTTTCCGAAATCGCTATCAACTGCCCCTGACAAAACGCCCAGCCCGCTGGAGCGAAGTTACCGCCAAACATGCGGATTTCTCCGACATATGGATTACTCATGATCGAACCCTCCTAGTTGCGGCTTGGGAAAATGCCCGTCAAGGCAATGATGAAATTCAACACCAGATACGGCTGCTGGTTAGCGTGCGGCTGACTACCACCGGCATTGGCGATGGTGCCCGGCACCAGCGTTGTCAGATTGGTCAAACTGTTGCGGTAAGCAAATGACGCAACGCCCGCCAACAGGTTGTTAGCCGGGCCTCCGGTGGTGGCATTGGCTGGCTGTACCTGAGCTGTGTGCGTATGCGTCGGCATCTCCCCCTGTGTGAGAGTGTGAGCCGATTCACCGCCGACCTGCCCCTGCACAAAACCGCCCGCGCCGCCCCGGTGAACAGGCGTGCGCCCCTGAAAATTTGGCAGTCCGAACGTTGTTTGACCGTTGCCTCCGTAGGTGGTGCCCAGCAGCGAAAACAACGCTTGATTCTGACTGATAGCTACAAGCTGCCCGTTGCAAAATGCCCAGCCTTTCGGCGCATAGTTCCACGAGATCACCTTGATCTCCCCGATAAACGGTTGACCCATACCAACTTCTCCTTCAAAGCGTCACAAGCGTGACGTGTGGTGAAAAACCCTGTTGATCTTCGGCGATGATCTGCCGCTACCTCGCAAATCTCCGGTGCGCCTTGATGACTCAATGCGCCCCGTACTTGGCGTTACGGACATGGTGACGCACTACCATTGATGGCACCGCCCACCGTTGCGTTGGAGTTACCTGCGCCGATTGTGTTCGCGCCTTCGATGTAGGTATCGACGTTCGCACCCGTCGCTCCACTCAGTGGGGTGAGACCTGGGATAGTCAGGACTCCGGTGGTGTTCAGCGTAGAGATGCGGATGAAACTGCTGGCCTGCCATGCACCGCTAACGGTGTTGCCCGTGACCTGCGCGCACCAGTTGGCGCTCGCGCCGCCACTGTTGCCCGGCGTGACGATGAGGCCGCGCTGCAACAGCGGCGCACCTGTAGTATCGGGCTCCGTGATGGTGTTGTTCGTGAACTTACCGATCGACGTACCGTTCGCACCAGTGACGGAGTTGACAAAGTTGATGCCCATGGCGTTGACCTGGCGGATGTCGTTGTTGCTGACCGTGGCATTGAACGTTCCGCCCGTACCCGGCAACAGTCCAAGGCCGGCGCAGTTGTTCGCACAACCCGAGCTCGTAACGCCAGTTTTCCCGATCTTGTTGCCAATGAAGGAACCGTTCAAAGAGCCAGTCATGCTGGCACCACTGATCGTGACGGCATAGAGCGCTCCGTCAAGGCCGCGAGCGCCCCAGAAGGTGTTGTTGGTGATGTTGTAGGCAACCTGGGCGGCGCTGCTGCCGCTGACCAGCACGCTGAATGGAGGTGCGTTGGTGATCATGGTGCCCGGTTGATTCACCGGCGCACCCGTGTTCACCTCGGTGCCGAAGCCAGATTGGTTCAACGTCGCATTCATGATCGAGGTCCCCGCAGCGCTGGCGACGAAACCATAGGTGCGGTTGTTGAAGAAGAATGAGTTCTGCACGTTGGGCGTGACGTTCGCGGAACCGCCTGCCTCGAATTGCAGCAAGGCCTTGTTTTGCGCAGCGTTACCCGGACCCACGCCCGTAAAGGTGCATCCGGTAATGTTCCCGGTGAGCGTTCCGCCCGCATTGTTATCAAAAAGAATACCGTGATCAGCCGCGATGGTGATTGTGAAGTTCATCGAATTGAGACTGATGGTGCCGCTAGACGTGAGCGCTGTCATCGCTGCAAAAGTGGAATTGCTGAGCGACCCTCCGCTTCCGTTAGCGCGCCCGGTGCCGTCTCCAGTCACGGTAAAACTACCGGTGGTGCTGGTCAGCGCCAGGCCAGTGGCCGCGCCATTGGTATTGATGCTTGTAAACGTTAAGTTGCCGCCGGTACTGGTGAGATTCACCGCTGTCCCGGTCGTAGTGGTAACGCTGACCTCGCTAACTGTCACCCCGGTAATCGCTGCCGCCGGGTCGGTCATACCGGTTGCGCTACCAGTTGAAACGTTCAAGCCGCGCACAGTGCTGTTGTTGTTCAAGGTAACGGTGCCTTGGACGGTAGGTCGGGCGGCACCGAGGGTGGGCCGTGTGGCCAGCGTCCCGGCACCCGACGGCGTGATACCAAAGAGCGCGTCGAACGTAGTGCCGGTGGTGCCTAGTCCGACGAGCCAGCCACCGGAGTTCAACGCAATGGCACCGCTGTAAGTGGCGGAATCGTTAAGGAAGATGCGCGCGTTGGTGGTCGCGCCAATGTTGGTCAGCGCCGTCGCCAAGGTGCACTCAGTGCCGAGAGTACAGGCCGTGCCCGCCCCTGTGCTCTTGACGAAATAGATCGCCGGACCAGCCACAGCGAAAGACACAGTTACCGAAGTCCCCGTTGCACCCGGAGCAGGATTTCCGTTATCCACCACGTGGTACGTGAAATTGGCCGTAGTATTCGCTGCTGACGGCGGTGGCGTAAACGTAAAACTTCCGTTGCCATTGATCGTGAGCGAACAACCGCCGCACAGCGAATCAGGTGTGGTGAACACGGTGACGGTAGTTCCCGCTTCAAGGTCAGTGCCGCCCAGTGTGCCCGCAGGGTACGTGATGGGCATTCCAGCCTGCGCGTAGAGACCCGACAGCGCGATGGCAGTCGGAGGATCGTTAACCGCCGTCACGTTGACCGCGCTGGTCACGGCGTTGCTCAGGTTATTGACTGCGCCGCCGTCATTCACCTGAAAGCTGATGGTGCGAGAGGTGGTAGTAGCGGTACCGTTCGAGGGATCGTTCGAAAGGTTGCTGTACTTCACGTTCTGTAGCGCTGTCTGATAGTTTGCAACCGTCGTCGTGCCGGAGAGCGTCAACACGCCGGTACCGGAATTGAAGCTGCCTGTTATGCCCAGTGCGGTAGCGTACGAAAGCACGTCCTGACCATTGACGTATCCAGCAGTGACCGCGACTGTCGCGCCAACCAGATTCGGCGAATCGATATCAGAGACGGTAATCACCGCGTTGATCACGGCTGGAGCGCGCTCCAGCCGTGATCAACGCGGTGATTACCGTCTCTGATATCGATTCGCCGAATCTGGTTGGCGCGACAGTCGCGGTCACTGCTGGATACGTCAATGGTCAGGACGTGCTTTCGTACGCTACCGCACTGGGCATAACAGGCAGCTTCAATTCCGGTACCGGCGTGTTGACGCTCTCCGGCACGACGACGGTTGCAAACTATCAGACAGCGCTACAGAACGTGAAGTACAGCAACCTTTCGAACGATCCCTCGAACGGTACCGCTACTACCACCTCTCGCACCATCAGCTTTCAGGTGAATGACGGCGGCGCAGTCAATAACCTGAGCAACGCCGTGACCAGCGCGGTCAACGTGACGGCGGTTAACGATCCTCCGACTGCCATCGCGCTGTCGGGTCTCTACGCGCAGGCTGGAATGCCCATCACGTACCCTGCGGGCACACTGGGCGGCACTGACCTTGAAGCGGGAACTACCGTCACCGTGTTCACCACACCTGATTCGCTGTGCGGCGGTTGTTCGCTCACGATCAATGGCAACGGAAGTTTTACGTTTACGCCACCGCCGTCAGCAGCGAATACTACGGCCAATTTCACGTACCACGTGGTGGATAACGGAAATCCTGCTCCGGGTGCAACGGGGACTTCGGTAACTGTGTCTTTCGCTGTGGCTGGTCCGGCGATCTATTTCGTCAAGAGCACAGGGGCGGGCACGGCCTGTACTCTCGGCACTGAGTGCACCTTGGCGACGGCGCTGACCAACATTGGCGCGACCACCAACGCGCGCATCTTCCTTAACGATTCCGCCACTTACAGCGGTGCCATTGCGTTGAACTCCGGTGGCTGGCTCGTCGGACTAGGCACCACCGGCACTACGTTCGACGCGCTCTTTGGTATCACGCCGTCGGGTGCCGGGACGCTGGCCACACGGCCCACCCTCGGTGCCGCCCGACCTACCGTCCAAGGCACCGTTACCTTGAACAACAACAGCACTGTGCGCGGCTTGAACGTTTCAACTGGTAGCGCAACCGGTATGACCGACCCGGCGGCAGCGATTACCGGGGTGACAGTTAGCGAGGTCAGCGTTACCACTACGACCGGGACAGCGGTGAATCTCACCAGTACCGGCGGCAACTTAACGTTTACAAGCATCAATACCAATGGCGCGGCCACTGGCCTGGCGCTGACCAGCACCACCGGTAGTTTTACCGTGACTGGAGACGGCACCGGGCGCGCTAACGGAAGCGGAGGGTCGCTCAGCAATTCCACTTTTGCAGCGATGACAGCGCTCACGTCTAGCGGCACCATCAGTCTCAATTCGATGAACTTCACAATCACCATCGCGGCTGATCACGGTATTCTTTTTGATAACAATGCGGGCGGAACGCTCACCGGGAACATTACCGGATGCACCTTTACGGGCGTGGGTCCGGGTAACGCTGCGCAAAACAAGGCCTTGCTGCAATTCGAGGCAGGCGGTTCCGCGAACGTCACGCCCAACGTGCAGAACTCATTCTTCTTCAACAACCGCACCTATGGTTTCGTCGCCAGCGCTGCGGGGACCTCGATCATGAATGCGACGTTGAACCAATCTGGCTTCGGCACCGAGGTGAACACGGGTGCGCCGGTGAATCAACCGGGCACCATGATCACCAACGCACCTCCATTCAGCGTGCTGGTCAGCGGCAGCAGCGCCGCCCAGGTTGCCTACAACATCACCAACAACACCTTCTGGGGCGCTCGCGGCCTTGACGGAGCGCTCTATGCCGTCACGATCAGTGGTGCCAGCATGACTGGCTCTTTGAACGGTTCCTTCATTGGCAACAAGATCGGGAAAACTGGCGTTACGAGCTCGGGTTGTGCGAACAACTGCGCCGGCCTTGGACTGTTGCCGGGTACGGGCGGAACGTTCAATGCCACGGTCAGCAACAACGACATCCGCCAGGTCAACGCCATGGGCATCAACTTTGTCAACTCCGTCACTGGTGCGAACGGTACGTCGATCGGTAAGTTCACGAACAACACCATCACGGAGCCCGATACTACAGGTGCGCCGCTGTTGCAGCGCGGCCTCATCGTCACGCCGGGCAACAGTGGCGGCGCGAGCGCCAACTGGTGCGCGCAGGTCACGGGCAACACCGTTAGCGGTGCATGGCAGGCCAGCAGTTTCATCCGCATCTCTACGCTGAACACCACCGGAGTCCTGACTATCCCAGGTCTCACCCCACTGAGTGGAGCGACGGGTGCGAACGTCGATACCTACATCGAAGGCGCGAACACAATCGGCGCAGGTAACTCCAACGCAACGGTGGGCGGTGCCATCAATGGTAGTGCGTCACCATGTCCGTAACGCCAAGTACGGGGCGCATTGAGTCATCAAGGCGCACCGGAGATTTGCGAGGTAGCGGCAGATCATCGCCGAAGATCAACAGGGTTTTTCACCACACGTCACGCTTGTGACGCTTTGAAGGAGAAGTTGGTATGGGTCAACCGTTTATCGGGGAGATCAAGGTGATCTCGTGGAACTATGCGCCGAAAGGCTGGGCATTTTGCAACGGGCAGCTTGTAGCTATCAGTCAGAATCAAGCGTTGTTTTCGCTGCTGGGCACCACCTACGGAGGCAACGGTCAAACAACGTTCGGACTGCCAAATTTTCAGGGGCGCACGCCTGTTCACCGGGGCGGCGCGGGCGGTTTTGTGCAGGGGCAGGTCGGCGGTGAATCGGCTCACACTCTCACACAGGGGGAGATGCCGACGCATACGCACACAGCTCAGGTACAGCCAGCCAATGCCACCACCGGAGGCCCGGCTAACAACCTGTTGGCGGGCGTTGCGTCATTTGCTTACCGCAACAGTTTGACCAATCTGACAACGCTGGTGCCGGGCACCATCGCCAATGCCGGTGGTAGTCAGCCGCACGCTAACCAGCAGCCGTATCTGGTGTTGAATTTCATCATTGCCTTGACGGGCATTTTCCCAAGCCGCAACTAGGAGGGTTCGATCATGAGTAATCCATATGTCGGAGAAATCCGCATGTTTGGCGGTAACTTCGCTCCAGCGGGCTGGGCGTTTTGTCAGGGGCAGTTGATAGCGATTTCGGAAAACGACACGCTCTTCAATCTTATTGGCACCACGTATGGGGGCGACGGACAGAGCACGTTTGGGCTCCCTAATCTTCAGGGGCGTGCCCCTGTGCACGTGGGTTCGGGCTTTGTATTGGGGCAGATGGCGGGTAGCGAGACGGTGACAGTGACCACGCAGCAGCTTCCCATCCATACGCATCCGATGGCTGCCTCGAAAGATGCCGCCAATCAGATCACCGGGGCAAATGGCGTGCTGGCTTCGCCGGTGTCCCTCGCGACCTATTTCAACGCGTCGCCAGACACCCCTCTGAACGCCGCCGCAGTTGCAATGAGCGGCGGTAACCAGCCGCACGAAAACATGCAGCCGTATCTGGTAATCAATTTCATCATTTCGCTGTTCGGTATCTTTCCGAGCCCAAACTGAGGACGCACATCATGTCAGATCCATTTGTTGCAGAAATTCGTATGGTGGGGTTCAACTTTGCCCCGAGGGGTTGGGCTACGTGTGATGGTCAGATACTGCCGATTTCGCAGAACACGGCATTGTTCTCGTTGCTCGGCACTACCTACGGCGGAGACGGCAAGTCGACGTTTGCCTTGCCGAATTTGGGTGGCTCCACACCGATCGCGCCAGGTCAGGGCGCTGGCTTGTCGCAGCGCTTCTTGGGAGAAGTCGGCGGCTCCGTAAACGTGACGCTACTCCAGTCCGAAATGCCGATTCACAATCACGGAATGGTCGCCTATGCAGGAGACGCCGGCGACTCGCGTACCCCTGGTCCAGCCACGGCAATGGCTTTGACCAGTCCGGGAAATCTGTACAGCCCAGCCACGACTGGGGTTAGTCCGATGAGTCCTCAGGCCTTGTCGCCAACTGGCGCAAATCAGCCACACAACAACATGATGCCTTTCCTGACCGTGATGTTTGTCATCGCGATGCAGGGCGTCTTCCCGGCGCGAAATTAGTTAGGCACGGCGCTACTTTATTTTTCAAACTACCCGACCTGCACCGGGTAGGTAAGCTGGTAGAGTTGCGCGCATAACATCCAGGGAAAAATATAAGATGGACAGACGGGGATTTTTGTCGGTAGCGACTGCGACGACGGCGGGGGTGGCCGTCGCGGGGGCCGGTTCGTTGTGGGTGAACGCGCCAGATTGGGCTGGCGTGACTGACTCACAAAAGGGCGGTGGCCGCGCGTTGGTAGCGGAGGTGGTAGCGGCGCGCGACCTAGGTGGTTCGCTGCCGTTTGCATTGGCGCGCTTCGCGGAAGCCGGGCTGGTTCCACTCGTCCCGCCCGTAGGCGCTGATGGGCCAAAAGTGCTTTCGCCCTTGCGCGATGTGTCGTTTCAAGGCTTTGCTGCTGGCGCAGGCGCGCTGGTGGCCGATGAATTGCGCGTGGTGGCGGTGCACTCACTGCAGGACGCTACAGTGATGCGACATGATTTGTGGTCGTATGCGCCGCAGCGACGTGGTGGTACCAGTTCCCCCGTGTTGTTCACAGCGCATGATGATGGGTTCACAGGGTTTGAGGTAACGCATGTGTCGTCCTCGGGAAAGCGTAGCTCCGCGTTTTTCAGCTTCATGGCAAGTGGCTCCGGGCCGCAGTTGAAGCCGGGCGTTTACGTGCTGGCAGGCCCGCGAGAGCAGACCGGTGTCGCGCCTGATCTCGCGCGCTACGCTTACAGTGGCGACCTGAATGCGCCGGTGCGTGAGTCTCGATTGCTCGGGCTCGATTTTGCGTATCTAAGCTTCGCCGTGCACGGCGAGTTGATTTGACGCGGCAGCGGGCTGACAGCGCCTGGTGGCTGTTCCCGGCTTAAGTGATGGCAGCTTCGCCCATTGTGCAGACGCTCAATTTGGAGCTGTCGCCATTTGCTGCACGGGTGCGCATCGAACAATCGACTGACATCGATTTTGCAGCGACGCTCTACGCCCTGACTCGCGCGACCGAGTTGGCGCATGTGCCCTGGCCAGACGATGCCAAGCATGCATTCTGTCGGCAGCAGTTTGACGCGCAGCATACGCACTATGCCACGCACTACGCTGCCCCGCAATTTCTGATCATCGAGCGCGTTGGTGAGCAAATCGGCGAGCGAATCGGTCGCGTCTATGTCGAGCAAACGGCAGATGAAGTTTGCCTGATGGAAATCACTCTGCTGCATGAAGCGCGGAATCAAGGGATAGGCACTGCGATAAGCGCTGCGCTCGTGCAATATGCGCACACTTGTGGCGTCGCCGCTGGCTTGCACGTGGAGCCGCTGAACCCCGCGCGGCGTCTGTACGAACGGCAGGGCTTTCGCGAAGTGGAAGAACGCGGCTTTTACCTTTACATGCGTTGTGAGCCGCCCAAGCTTTAGGTGGAGTAGTAAGGGCGGCAGACGCGCTCGACGGGGCGCTAGTTGAAAATCACCTCATGTACGACGGCGTCCGCATTGGCGCTGATCGGCACCGAGAAAAACTCAATGGTTCCGCCATCGGGTAGCGCCGCCTGGCACATCCCCTGCCTGCGATTGTTGCTCACCGGTGCATGGAGGTAGGCCGCGAACGGCTGATCCGCACGAACGCTGTTCTTTTCACGCCGCAAGACACTGTCCATTCGCCATATTTCGACACCACTGGCGGTCGTGACAGAGATATCTTTTCCGCGCAGAGATTCGAACAATTCGGCGGTGATTGTGGTGAGTGATGACATGGCGTTTCAGTCTGATGATTGCGGTTGCAGCGAAGTCGGTATTTCACCACGCCTCAGTGCCTGAAGCACCTGACGCGTCTGACTTATGCTTCCGCAATGAATATCGTTTTTGATTTTGGCAATGTGCTGTTTGAGTGGAATCCCGAGCGGCTGGTCACCGAGCATTTTCCGGTAGCCCTGCCGTCGGGTTTTGTTCCTGCACAACTGGTTGACCGATTGGTGAATCATCAAGACTGGTTGGACTTTGATTTGGGCTTTATCGATTCGCGCGAGTTGTCACAGCGATCAGCATCGCGCCTTGATGTGGACGCCAATGCGCTTCAGACGTTTGTTGATCGCATTCCGCATGTGCTGCCGTTAATTGAACCGACGGTGAAGCATATGCAGGCCCTGGTTGGCAGCCGACATCGCGTGTTCTACCTCTCCAACATGCCCGCCGCGTTTGCCGACGTCCTGGAAGCACGCTGCCCGTGGATTGCACGCTTCGAGGCGGGAATATTCTCGGGTCGCGTGAAACTGTCGAAGCCGGATCCCGCGATCTACGCGGCGGCGGAAGCGGCCTTTCAGCTTGATCCCGATGACACGCTTTTTCTCGATGACGTATCGCACAATGTGGAAGCCGCGCGTGATCGCGGCTGGAAGGCGGAGATCATTACCGGGCCGCAGAGCACGAGCGATGCGCTGCAGAAGCATGGAATCTGGCGGTCAGCGTGACGCTAACTGGGTCAAAAATCACCATGCGGCAAAGTGTCGGATTACCACTTTATGATTGACTCTATGAAAGATTCGCCGTTCACGCAAAAGCCTTTTCAACCCGGATTCGCCGTTCGTTTGCCGCTTGCGATTGACGTTGCGCCTCTAATTGCCGAGCTGCATGCATTGGGTGCGGAGCCCTGGCGCGTTCACTTTAACACCGACTATCACGATGGGGGTTGGAGTGGCTTCGTGCTGCAATCAACGAACGTCGATGCAAATACGCTCTATGCCCCGACCGCAGGCGTATCGTCTGTTTCCGTGCGTCCAACTGCGCACGCCGGCCAGTGCCCCGCGCTCATGCAGGCAATCGCGGCGTTTCACTGTGACGTTAAAGCTGCCCGTGTCCTGCGGCTTGTGGCGGGCGCGACGATTCGTGAGCACAACGACGCTGATCTCGTCTGGAGCGATGGCGAAGCGCGGTTGCACATCCCGCTGCTGACCAATCCCGATGTTGCGTTTTACGTGTCTGACCAGCGCGTACAGATGCTCGCCGGCGAGTGCTGGTATCTGAATTTGTCGCAGCCGCACCGTGTTCAAAACCGGGGTGCAAGTGAGCGTGTGCATCTGGTGCTCGACTGCGGCGTGAACGACTGGCTTACAGAGCAGGTGCAAAAAGGCTCACCACCCACTGTGGAATCATCGCAAATGGTTGATGATGCCACCGCGCAATTTCAGGCTTTTCGCGAAATTGTTTTCAGAGAGCCATCCTTGATGCATGAGTTGCGCGCTTGCGGTCGGCCAGACGAATTGATGGCGCTGACCGCCTCGCTTGCCGGCGCGCGCGGATTCAAATTCTCTGTCGAGGACGTGCGGGCCGAGATGAACCGCGCGCAACGTGACTGGATGGCGCAGTGGATCGTATGAGCGCGGTCGTCGAAGGCGCAGAGCAGGACTTCACGGGCTGGCTGCCGATCCGACTGTTTGTGCGTGACGAGACGGTGTGGGTCGACTGGTGCTATCGCGGTGACGCGGCATTGCGCGCACCATTTTTTCAGGATGACGCGCAACGCCTCTTGCAGTTGCCTTTCAATCAGGCATTTCGCCGCTACACGCCGATGGCGGTGCTGGTTGCGTGGGCAAATCAGAGCGAGGGTGAAGTTCGGGTGGCACCGCTCAAAGCATTCGTGGCGCATGTTTCGCGCTGCGGCTCGACCTTGATCAGCCAGATGCTTGCGCATCAGCCGACGCATGTGGTGATGTCCGAACCACCGATGCTCGACATGTTGATCAACATTCGTTATCGCCTGCCGCAGGTTTCGCGCGATCAACAGATTGAATGGTTGCGCGCGCTGGTCTGTGTGCTCGGGCAGGCTCCGACACAGCAGCGGCATCTGGTCATCAAGCTCGATGCCTGGCACATTGTTGAAAATGAGCTGATTAGCGAAGCGTTTCCCGAAGTACCGTGGATTTTTCTGTATCGCGATCCGGTGGAAGTAGCTGCCTCGCAACTGCTGCAACGTGCGAGCTACATGGTGCCCGGAATGGTCAGCGCAATCACTCGTCTGGTGGATGTGCAATCGATGCTGCGCGCGTCGCCAGAAAGCCATGTCGCCGCCGTGCTGGGCAAGTTCTTCGAGGCTGGTGCGCTGGTGTGTGAGCGCGGCGGAGCGCTCGCCGTGAACTACCGATCATTGCCTTCAGCACTGTGGACCACAATTGGTGAAACGCTGGGACTGTGCGACGACGCTGAGACGATTGCGTCGCTAGAGGCGAGTGCCGGGCGCAACGCCAAGACGCCGCAAATGACGTTTGAGCCCGATTCGGAGCGTAAGCAGAGCGTCGCGTCAGCGGCGCTGCGGGAGGCGGTGACGGCGAGCTGCGGGGGCGCTTATGAGCGCTTGCAGGCGCTTGCCCGTTAGCCTCTCGATCATCCCGATCATTCGATCATTCGGCCAGCCAACGCTTCATTGTCGGGTAACCGGCGTCGCTTGCTTCATCCTTCAAAGGCGGATCCACAAGTCCTCGCCAGGTCAGCATCGGCACGCCGACGTACCGACGCTGAGTGAAGTTTTCGGTCAGCGAGTTAGCGCCGCCACGATAACCATCCTCGTGGAAAACAACGGAAGGCGCGAGCCCTAAATGCAACGCTGCAGCGTATGACCAGGCGATAGCTGCCATTTCATTGCCGCCGTCATGGCCGACATTTTCGTGGAGCAGTTTTCTCTCCACTGCGGGCACCACCGCCAGATGACCCGCCTCGTGTAGCAGGTCGCCGGGGTACTTGACCGCAGCGCGATCCACCACGAGCGCGCCATGCGCGACAGTGATGCCCGGCAGCACAGTGGCGACCGTAATCGGCCGCTCAATCACGTCGAGGCCGATGCTGCGCAGAAAGCCGATAATCGACGTG
>JAYWAQ010000132.1:0-2347 GCA_043782305.1 Burkholderiales bacterium | reverse complement strand
AGTATTTCAATGCTGCCCGCCGAAGGCGTCAAAACGCCCAGCAGCATCGAAATGGTCGTGGTTTTGCCCGCACCGTTGCCACCGAGCAGGCCGACGGTTTGACCCGGTCGAACGGTGAACGATATGCCACGCACTGCGTCTACCGCTGCGTAGGATTTTTTCAGGTCGCATACGGCAATCGCTGGGCTAACGGAGAAACCAGCGCTTTCTGACTGACGTAGAGGGTGCGTGGACATCATAAAAAAAGCGCTGCGTTAAGCGTGAGACCGCGTGCCCTGAGGCTAACCGCGCTCTTCCGCTAATATGTTGTTTGCATAATTGGCACCAACCGTGTCGTAGCAGTACAGGAAATCTTTGTGTCCCCATCGCCCCACATCACCACCGCCAGCAAACTACTTGGCGAGATTCATCAACAACTCGATTCGATTGTACTGGGCAAATCCGGGGTCACTCGCCTCGCCGTCACCTGCTTGCTCGCGCAAGGCCACCTGTTGATTGAGGACGCGCCCGGTCTTGGCAAATCGACGCTCGCGCTCGCGCTGGCGAAGACGTTCGGCCTCGACTACAACAAAGTCCCCTGTACCAACGACTTGCTGCCATCAGATCTGCTTGGTTTGTCGATTTGGGACGGCGCGGCTCAGGCGATGCGCTTCACGCCGGGGCCGATTTTCTCGCAGCTTTTGCTTGCGGACGAGCTCAACCGCGCGCCTTCCAAAACGCAAAGTGCGCTGTTGGAAGCCATGGAGGAGCGACAGGTCAGCGTCGATGGCGTGAGCCGAAATCTGCCGTCACCGTTTTTCGTGATCGCCACACAAAATCCACTCGATCAGGTGGGCGTATCGCCGCTGCCAGAATCGCAAATGGATCGCTTCATGATGCGGCTTTCGCTGGGGTTTCCGAGCGCGGCGGCGGAGATCGAATTGCTGCGAGGCGGTGATCGCCGGATTGGCGCATTGGCGCTGACGCCTGTGCTGACAGGCGACGCATTGCAGAAATTGCAGAAACTTATCGAGCAAATTCGTGTGACGGAACCGCTTTTGATTTATGTGCAGCAGCTACTCGCTGCGAGTCGCACTGGCGCGACGCGTCCGCTGTCGCCACGCGCTGGTTTGGCGTTGCTGCGTGCGAGCCGCGCTGAGGCGTTGCAGTCGGGTCGTGATCATGTGTTGCCGGATGACGTGCAGGCGGTGTGGAGTGCGGTCGTGAGCCACCGCCTCGGTGGCAGCCACGATAGTCTGACCAAGGGCACGCAATTGGCGCAGGCTGTATTGATCGGTGTTCCCGCGCCGTGACAAACAACACGGCCGCCACGGCGACGACAGGCGCACGGCCGGGTGCTAGCAAACCGCCGTCGGACTGGTGGGGGAATCGTCTCGCGCACTGGAACTCTAGTTTTGGTCGCATACCGACGACCGCGACTGAAGTTGAGCTGGAACAGCGACGCATTTACCTGCTGCCGACCGGACGCGGATTCTTTTTGATCATCACCGCTGTTGTTCTGCTTTTGGTCGGCGTCAACTATCAGTTATCGCTCGCCTATGTTGTCGCGTTTTTGCTCGCGGGATTGATGCAGGCTGCGCTCCTCACCAGTTTCCGCAATTTGCGTGGGCTAGTGGTTTCGTCGGGTCGCTCACCCCATTGTCGCGTGGGCGAGAATGTTGCCTTCCCGATCACGCTGGTGTCGCCGGAACGCGCTCGCGAAGGCATTACTTTAGCTTCGCAAAACAGTCAGAGAAAATGGGCTCACAGTGGGCCGAGTCGGCTCGACGCCGACGAGCGGCAAGCAGCACAGTTGAGTTTCGTTGCGGGCAAACGCGGCTTGCTTCCACTCGCGCGCATTACGGTTGAAAGCCGTGCGCCGTACGGTCTCATTCGCGCCTGGAGCTACGTGCACTTCGAATGGGTTGCGTTGGTCGAGCCGATCCCGGAGACGCCGCCACCCGCACTGCCCAAAGCTTCTGGCGCTGACGGCGCTAGCACAGGGCGGACGCAAGTGGCGCACGATCCTGACAGCCTGCGCGAATTTGTTCACGGCGACTCCCTGCGTCGCGTCGCGTGGAAACAGGTCGCGAAATCTGGCGAGTGGTACACGCGAACCGGTGATACCGGCACCCGTCATGAAATCGATTTGTCGTGGCAAATGGTGCAACTCACCGAGACCGAAGCACGACTCTCGCGCATGGCGGCATGGCTGCTACGCGCTCACAACGAAAACTGTGCGTACTTGTTGTCGATGCCGAACGCACAATTGCCGCTCGCCGATGGGTCACAGCAGTTTGCTGACGCCTCGATTGTGCTCGCGGTGTATCCGTTGCGGCCTGAAGACGTGCGGGGTTTGCGATGAGTA
>JAYWAQ010000131.1:0-2347 GCA_043782305.1 Burkholderiales bacterium | reverse complement strand
TTGGAAACTAGAATCTTCACTGCCGCAAATTATAGAGAGCCGTACTTGTATCGATTCCCGCACCTAGCAACCTACGGAGAATTTGCTTGAGCGTCCGTAACGATAAACACGCCAGTGTGCTGTTGGGTGACATCACGCCCAAGCAATTCATGACGGCGCACTGGCAAAAACGCTGGCGGCTGATGCGCGGCGCGCTTCCGGACTTTAAAGAGCTGGTGGATGTGAAAACACTGTGGACGCTCGCAGGCTCCTCTAGCGTCGAGTCGCGGCTCATCATCCGGGACGGCAAAAACTGGAAGCTGGAAAGCGGCCCGTTCAGCAAAAAGCAGATCGCCGCGCTTCCAGATCGCGGCTGGACGCTACTCGTTCAAGGGCTCAATCTGCATGTGCCCGGCGCGGATCAACTGCTGCGACAGTTCAATTTTTTGCCGTATGCGCGCCTTGATGATGTGATGGTTTCGCTCGCCGCGCCCGGTGGTGGCGTCGGCCCCCACTTCGATTCGTACGATGTGTTCTTGCTGCAAGGCATGGGTACGCGGCGCTGGCAGTTGAGTGAGCAGAAGGATTTGTCGCTCGATCCCGCTGCGCCACTGAAAATCTTGAAGAAACTGGTGCCGACCGAAACGTTTGACCTGACTGCGGGCGACATGCTTTATCTGCCGCCGCAAGTGGCGCATGACGGCGTGGCGACGCAAAGCGAAGGTTTTTGCACCACTTACTCCATCGGCTTTCGAGCGCCGACGCGGCAGGAGATTGCCGATGCGTTTCTGGATTGGCTTGGCGCGACGAGCGAAATAGACGGTCGGCTCAGTGA
The DNA here is from genome assembly GCA_043782305.1 of Burkholderiales bacterium. Taxonomy (GTDB): domain Bacteria; phylum Pseudomonadota; class Gammaproteobacteria; order Burkholderiales; family Casimicrobiaceae; genus Casimicrobium. The sequence continues at coordinate 1,533 of JAYWAQ010000131.1, read as the reverse complement.
TCCCGATTTGCCCGCGACCTTGACGCCCGCGAAAGTGCCCGCAAGCTACCAGCGCGAAGTGCTCGACGCGATTGCCGAGATGCAAATTGATCGTGCCGCGATGAAACAGTTCGCAGGATGCTTTGCCACCGACGTCAAACCGCAAATTGAATTCGATGCGCCGGACGAGCCAATGACGCGCGCAGCCTTTACGAAACTTGCGATGCAGCGCGGTGTCGTGTTCGCCGCAGCGACACTCTGCCTGTACGACGACGAGTATCTGTTTATCAATGGCGATGCATTCGTCATAAAAGGTGACGCCCATTTTTGGCGCGCGCTCGCTGATGAACGACGCGCCGTCGTGACGCGTGATCAGGCGAAAGAGACGGTCGATTCGCTCTACGCGTGGTACTCCGACGGTCTTCTAAAACTGGTTGATGGATAACAGCGTATCTCCTGAATCGACGCCACTCGTTTCGTGGAACGACGTGTCGCGCGCGGTCGATGAACTCGTCGCGCGATGCGAGAAAACGCTTGATGTTTTTGATCAATCCCTAGCGTTGCAAGGATGGGAATCGCGTGCGCGATGCGACGCACTGTTGAGCGCAATGAATGAGCGAAATGTGCGCATTCGCATGCTGATTGTCGATGACGAAAACGTTCAGTCGGCGATGCCGCGACTCACGAATTTGCTGAAAACGCACGGCCACCTGTTGACCCTCATGGTGGCCGAAAACACACCGCAAAGTGCCGCAAACTACGTTGTTGCAGACCGACAACACATTCTTTTTCGCCCCAATTCGGTGCGATCACAAGCATCACTGAATTGGCGCGATCCATATAAATCAACTACTTACATGAGTACATTTGAAGTAGTTTGGCAACAAGGCGGACGCCGCGTATTCCCGGAAGCGTTCGGACTGTAATTTCCGCGATTTACCGTTTTCGGGTTTTCGATATACTTTCGCTCCTCACTCAGTTCTATCCCGGTTTCGCTCATCGGGGTGGGCTCCACTGAGGGAGATTCTCCTTAAGGCACACACATTCGTTAACGATTCACGTTGTAAGGAAACAAAATGAAGAAGTCCCTCCTGGTCGCTGCTTTGATCGCAGTTAGCCTTGTCGCTTGCGGCAAAAAAGAAGAGCCAAAAGCTGCTGCACCTGCTGCCGCTGCTCCGGCTCCCGCTCCTGCCCCTGCTGCTGCACCCGCTCCAATGGATGCTGCTAAAGATGCGATGGGTAAAACAGCCGATGCAGCTAAAGATGCAATGGGCAAAGCAGCCGAAGCAACCAAGGATGGTGCAGCCAAAATGGCTGACTCCGCCAAGGATGCTGCTGGCAAAGCCGTTGAAGCTGCTAAAGAAGCAGCCAAAGACGTAAAAGATGCAGCCAAGGATGCCGTGAAGAAGCCTTAATCGGTTTCAGTTAACGCACCTCTAAAAGCCGGTTTCATTTATGTGACCGGCTTTTTTTCGTCTGCGATTTGTGAAGCTGCCACCTCGTCAGTGCCGAGCCAATGACAGATCGCATGCAGCGAATCAATCGTTTCTACGC
>JAYWAQ010000130.1:0-2349 GCA_043782305.1 Burkholderiales bacterium | reverse complement strand
AGTCTGGCGTGAGGAACTTCACGACCGGGCTTTGCAGGCCTTCTTCGTTCAGTTTGGTGACATCGTTGACCTTGATCCACGCGAGGCCCTTCGCGCCGTAAATCGCGACGAAGGTTGTGTAGTCGTCGATTTCCTTGCGCGAAATTTTTGCGCCACCGGGCACGCGCAGACACACCACACGTCCGTCTTTCAAATCGGCCGCACCGCGGAAGACCTTGAAGTCCACCGTCTTCATCACGTCGGTGAGTTCGGTCAGTTCAAGCTTTACGCGCAGGTCCGGTTTGTCGCTGCCGTATTTGCTCATCGCTTCCGAATACGGTAGGCGCGGGAAGGTCGGCAAGTCAACGCCGAGGCCCTTCTTCCACAAGTGTTTGATCAGGCCTTCCATCATGTCCTGCACGTCATGCTCGGTGAGGAACGAGGTCTCGATATCGATCTGCGTGAACTCGGGCTGACGATCCGCGCGCAAATCTTCGTCGCGGAAGCATTTGACGATTTGATAGTAACGGTCAAAGCCCGCGACCATCAAGAGTTGCTTGAAGAGCTGTGGGCTTTGCGGCAGCGCGTAGAACTGGCCGTCATGCATGCGCGACGGCACCAGGAACTCGCGAGCGCCTTCCGGTGTGCTCTTGTAAAGCACGGGCGTTTCGATGTCCACGAAACCGCGTTCGTCGAGGTACTCACGCGCAGCGCGCGCAACCTTGGCGCGCAACATGAGGTTCTTCGCCATTTGCGGACGACGCAGATCGAGGTAGCGATATTTCAAGCGCACTTCTTCGCTGACGGTTTCTTCGTCCATCATGAACGGTGGCGTGAGCGATGCGTTGTAAATCTCGATCTCGTGCGCGAAGATTTCAATGCCGCCGGAGACCATGTCCTTGTTGGTGGTGCCTTCGGGGCGCGCGCGGACAGTGCCTGTGACGCGGATGCAGAACTCGTTCCGCAGCGTCTCAGCCAGCTTGAACGCGTCGGGACGATCCGGATCGATCACGACTTGCGCGATGCCTTCGCGATCCCGCAGATCAACGAAGATGACGCCGCCGTGGTCACGACGACGATGCACCCAGCCGGTGAGGGTGACGATTTGGTCGATGTATTTGGTGTCGACCAGGCCTGTGTAAGTTGTGCTCATTTTGATACTCGATTGAAACTGAATTTTTTGTCGTCATGCTCGCGCTGGCGGGCATCCAGGCGGTAAGCATGTGAACCACTTTTTTTGATTGGGGCTCTCGCCCGGTTCACACACTGGATTCCCGCTTGTGGCGAGAATGACGACTTGGGGTGAGTCGCCCTCCGTTGAGAGAAGCGCGGCTCGCTAAATTTGTTTGGTTCGGGAGAGCCGCGCTCGTCAACGGTTAGACGTAGGAGCGCCACTCACCCAATCAATTTCGATTGTCTGGCAAGCCGACGGTCGCGGGCAGGATGGTGCCGGGTGACGGCGGCGCGGCGACACCCATCGAGATGATGTATTTGAGCGCTTGATCCACACTCATGTCGAGCGGCACGAGGCGCGCCTTTGGCACCAGCAGCATGTAGCCACCGGTTGGATTGGGCGTCGTCGGGATGTACACCGCGACGTGGTCTTCGCCCAGTTTGGTGCGCAGTTCGCCCTCGACTTTGTTGGTCAGGAACGCAATTGAATGCAGGCCCGGATGCGGGAACTCGATGAGCACGGCCTTGCTGAACGCCTGGCCGTTTTCAGATAGCACGGGATCAGTGAGTTGCTTGACGCTTTTGTAGATGCCGCCGACGACGGGAATACGATTCAGTAGTCGCTCCCAGAATTTGACGATCTGCTTTCCGAAAACATTGCTACCGATCGCGCCGGTGAGGAACAGCAGCACGAAGGCGAAGATGATTCCCATGCCAGGTATCTTGTCGCCGTTAAAAGTAGGACGCCAGTCGTGCGGCAACAGCAGGATCGTTTGATCCAGCGACGTGATCAAAAAATGCAGCACCCAGATCGTGATGCCGATTGGCACCAGCACCAATAAACCTGCGAGCAGATACTTGCGGATGAGTTTCACGACGCTGTCTCGACTATTCGCTTTTGCCCGAACTTGCCGGGGCCGGGGCGGGGGCTGGCGCAGGCGTGGGGGCAGCTGTAGGCGAGGAGGCAGCGGCGGGCGCTCCGGCGGCATCTGGCGCGGCGGCGGGTGTTGTGGCGGGAACGGCGGCACCCTCTTTGCTCTCTTTGGTCTCCGCAGGTTTCTTGCCGCCGTCGCGGAAATCGGTCACGTACCAGCCGGTGCCTTTGAGCGCGAAGCCCGCAGCAGAAATCTTCTTGTAATACTTGGCGCTGCCGCACTTGGGGCAGGCGGCAATGGGCGCATCGGCGAGCTTTTGCAT
>JAYWAQ010000129.1:0-2350 GCA_043782305.1 Burkholderiales bacterium | reverse complement strand
GCTAATGGCGCTGCCCGTGGCGCGCGCTCCGCGATGCGCATCATCAAAAAGTACCCGAATCGTCGGCTCTACGACACGGCCACCAGCGGCTACATCACCCTGACAGACGTTCGACAAATGGTTGTTGAAAACACACCGTTTCAGGTGCGCGATGCCAAGACCAACGACGAGTTGACGCGCGCTATCCTGCTGCAAATCATTCTTGAAGAAGAGGCCGCAGGCGTGCCGATGTTCTCGAACGAAATGCTGGCGCAGATGATCCGCTTTTACGGCGGAGCGATGCAGGGCGTGGTCGGCGGATTGTTCGAGCAGAACGTGCGCGCCTTCATGGATTTTCAGAAAAAAATTACTGATCAGGGCGGCACGATGGTGGGCGGCGCAGGTGGCGACCAGACGAAGGTGGGTTCCGACATGTGGCAGCAGTTCATGGCCACGCAGGCCCCCGCGATGCAGGGCGTGATGGGCAACTACCTTGAGCAATCGAGCAAGATGTTCCTCGACATGCAACAGAAGATGCAGGAGAGCACCAAGCAGTTTTTCCCAGGCTTCGCGTTTCCGGGATTTCCCGGCGAAAAAAAGTAATCCAATTCAAGGCGGTCGCTGAGTCGGTCGCGACCTCAGCACTATGAACACCGCAACTGCTACTGCTACCGGAACCTCACACAAAGTCGGCTTCGTCTCCCTAGGCTGCCCGAAGGCGCTCGTTGACAGCGAACAGGTGCTCACGCGCCTCAAAGCCGAAGGCTATGAAACGGTGGGTGACTACGCTGATGCTGACCTTGTTGTGGTCAACACCTGTGGTTTTATCGATGACGCCGTTGCCGAATCATTAGACGCAATCGGCGAGGCGTTGGCGGAGAACGGCAAGGTGATCGTCACTGGGTGTCTGGGTGCCAAACAGGATGGCGATTTCATCCGCAACATTCACCCGAAAGTGCTCGCCGTTACCGGCCCGCATGCGCCGAATGAAGTGATGGACGCGGTGCATTTGCACTTGCCGAAGCCGCACAATAAATTCATCGATCTCGTGCCCGATCACGGCGTCAAGCTCACGCCGAAGCACTACGCTTACTTGAAGATTTCGGAAGGCTGCAACCACCGTTGCAGCTTCTGCATCATTCCATCGATGCGCGGCGATCTGGTGAGTCGCCCGATTGGGGAGGTGATGCGCGAAGCCGAATCGCTGGTCAAATCCGGCGTCAAAGAGCTGCTGGTGATTTCGCAAGACACGTCGGCCTACGGCGTGGATGTGAAGTACCGCACCGATTTCGTTAACGGCAAACCGGTCAAGACGCGCATGCTGGAACTGGCCGAAGCGCTCGGCTCGCTCGGCGTGTGGACGCGCATGCACTACGTGTATCCATACCCGACGGTCGATCACGTGATTCCGCTGATGGCGCAGAGCACTTTGGCGAGCGGTGGGCGCGTGTTGCCCTATCTCGACGTGCCGTTTCAGCATGCCAATCAACGCATCCTGAAACTCATGAAACGCCCTGCGAGCGGTGAGAAAAACATCGAGCGCATTCAGGCGTGGCGCGCGGCGTGCCCCGACCTCACGATTCGCTCGACGTTCATCGTTGGGTTTCCCGGCGAGACTGAGGCCGAATTCGAAGAATTGCTCGACTTTTTGCACGAAGCGCGGCTGGATCGCGTCGGCTGTTTCGCCTATTCACCCGTCGAGGGCGCAACGGCGAACGACCTACCAGGCGCGCTGCCCGATGAAGTCAAAGAAGAACGCCGCGCTCGGTTCATGGAAGTGCAGGCCGAGATTTCCGAAGCGTTGCTGCGCGCCAAAATCGGCCGCGAAATCGAAGTCATCGTCGACGACGTCCAGGACAACATTGCCGTCGCGCGCTCATGGGCCGACGCGCCGGAAATCGACGGCATGGTGCATGTACAGAAAGCGGAATCGCTCAAGATTGGTGACATCGTGAAAGTCACAGTCGTTGAAACGACCGAGCATGATTTGATCGCGGTTTTGCCGGGCTACCAGCGTGATGACGATTAATTTTTACTAACAGCTTTTTGCTTCAAGCCCCTATTGCGCCGGGGCTAGGGCTGCTTTATTGCGGAAGTCAACTTTTATACTTTTCAGGTAGTAGCCCTCATATATAGGCGCTTTCACAGAAAAGCTGAGACTCCGATCTCGCTCGCGCAGCCGGCCCCATATACCGTCCACGTCCGGTCGCTTTTGCCTGATACGTCTGATGATCCGCCCGCGCCATCAGATCACGCCAGTCTGAAGTGGGCTTGATTGCTAGCGCGATTCCGACACTGGCACTGATTGAGATCAAGCCCGTGCTGACGGCAAAAGGCCTGCTTGCAGCGTCGACGATCGATTGCGCGATTG
>JAYWAQ010000128.1:0-6557 GCA_043782305.1 Burkholderiales bacterium | reverse complement strand
TCGGTTTGCAGTGGTTGATGACACTACCAACGCAAACCGAGGGCAAGCCACGAGACAAGCTGATGTGCGACGGTCAAAAGCAGATCAATCGGCACGATGAGCCACACCAGCGTCAACGGCACGACCACCATTGTGATGAGCGGAATCGCCACTGCATTCGCAATCGGCCCGACTAGCGAGACCTGTTGAAACAGCGCAATTGACAGCGGAGCGAGGCCTATGGTGACCGCCGCTTGAGTGAGGAGCAGTGTGTGCCACCACGGTCGTTCGCCAACGCGCCCGACGGTGACGTACATGAGCATGGCGACCGCCATGAACGAGAACCAGAAACCGACCGCGAGCACCGCCCATGGATCGATCACCAGAACAACGACCAATGCCCACGACAGGATGAGCCACGGTGACAACGAGCGCCTGAGCATCAGCGCGAGCGCGGCGGTAACGAGCATGTAGCAGGTGCGCTGCGCGGGCACGGCGAAACCCGACAACGCGGCGTAGGCAATGGCAACAACTGCCGCAACGATGGCGGCAGCGAGTTGCGCGGGCATGCGCGACACGAGTCGTGGTGAGCGTCGCCATATTGCGAAAACAGCAAGCGCAATCCATGTGGCAAAGAGCGTGACGTGCGCCCCGCTGATCGAGAGCAGATGCGACACTGCGGTGGCGTTGAACAACGCCCAATCGGATTCCGCAATCGCACGCTGATCGCCTAAGGCCAACGCGACGAGGACGCCTGCGTAGCGTTGATCCTTAAGCGCCTGTTGCATCCGCTCGCGCAGCCGATCCCGCAATTGATTCAGGTAATCAATCGGACGGCCCGCATTGGCCGCGAGACGACGGTTCGGTTCGTCGCCACGTACCGAACCGGTGGCGCGAATTTCGTTTTCCAGCATCCATGCTTCGACATCGAAGCCGTTCGGGTTGCTGTAACCGTGCGGGCGCTTCAGCCGCGTTGTCAGCTGCCAGCGTTCACCAGCGTGCAGTTTTGGCAACGGTTCGCCTTGTAGCTCCTTGATCGTCGCCTTGTACCAGCCGAGCGCAATGCGTGGCGGAACAGTGGCGTTCGGTGTCAATACCTGTTCCACGGCAAAGGCAAAGCGTACCCCCTGCGCATCGGCTTGCGGCAGTTCGTCAACGATGCCGACAACTTCGATGTCGCGACCTTCCCAAGCGCCGGGCAGCATCTGCGACATGCGTAAGTCGGCGCGCAGCGTGGTGAAACTTGCCCCCAAAATGAGGGCAACCGGAAACACCAGCCAGATGACCGAGCGAGTGGTCCGCAGCAGTAAAAATAGGCTCGCGACGGATGCAAGACAAAGAAGCGAAACGCTAACTGAGCGCGTTGGCAACTCCGGAGCCAGTTGCGCGAGACCCACACCCAGTGCGAACGCGCAAAGCGCAAACACAGTTCGCACGGCTGTCGGTCAGCGCAGGAGGCGTGCGACTGGACGGCGCTACTCCGCCTTCCAGTGCCCCGATTTGCCGCCTTCTTTCTCCAGAAGGCGCACGGCGGAAATGGTCATGCCGCGATCCACCGCCTTGCACATGTCATAAATCGTGAGCAAACCGATGCTGACGGCGGTAAGCGCTTCCATCTCCACGCCCGTGCGACCGACGGTCTCGGCCGTGACTTCAATACGAACGCTCAGCGCAGCGCGGTCAATCGCAAAATCAACGGCGACCCGCGTCAGCGGAATCGGGTGCGCCAGCGGAATCAATTCAGCGCAGCGCTTGGCCCCGCCGATGGCCGCGATGCGGGCGATACCGAGTACGTCCCCCTTCTTGTGCGACCCCGATTCGATGAGCGCTAATGTTGCCGCCTGCATCACAATGGAGCCCTCAGCGCGGGCGATGCGTTTGGTCTCGGCTTTGCCGCCAACGTCGACCATGTGCGCGTGGCCGGAGGCGTCGAAATGTGTAAGCGTTTGTAACGAATCGGTCATAGCGAAATGTGAAGCTGTTCTTACAAAGGAACCAGAAAGGCAATTGAGCTATCTTAGCAACATGCCACACCCTCGCCAGACGCCTGTTCGCCGCTCAAATTTGCCTGCATTGCCGGGTTTGCGCCGTGGATCTGCAACGCGCTCGGCCATTTCGACGCTGACGGCGCTTTCGCTGTTATTTCCCTCGTTGACTCACGCGCAAAACAGTCTGCCTGAATTAGGCGACAGTTCCGGCGTGCTGGTGACCGGACAGGCCGAGAAAAAGCTCGGAATGGAAGCGATGCGCGAATTGCGTGCAAGTGGCGCGTATTTGCAGGATCCCGAGGTCAATGCGTATTTGAACGAACTCGGTGCGCGAATTCTGAACGCCAATCCGGGCATTCACGAGAAGTTCGAGTTCTTTGCGGTCGCCGATTCCGGCGTGAACGCGTTTGCGATGCCCGGCGGCTACATCGGGGTCAATATGGGTCTCGTGCTCATCACGCAGTCCGAGAGCGAGCTGGCCAGTGTGCTCTCGCATGAGATGGCGCACGTCACGCAGAAGCACTACGCGCGCATGATGGACGACCAGCGTAAAAGCGCCTGGGTGGGCCTCGCCGGGCTCGCCGCAGCAGTGCTCGCCGGTGCCAAAGGCAAGGGCGACGCGGCCCAAGGCGTACTGCTCGGATCGCAGGCAGCGCTGGTGCAGAACTACCTGAATTTTTCGCGCGAGAACGAGCGCGAAGCGGATCGCATTGGCTTTCAGTATTTGACGCGGGCCCAGTTTGACGCGGGCTCGATGGGCACGTTCATGGAGCGATTGCAGCGCGCAACTTCAATCACCGACACCGGCGTAGTACCCGGCTATATGCGCACACACCCGGTGACGGTGGAGCGCATCGGCGACGCCCGTGCGCGCGCTGCGAACGGTGAGTTCAAGCTGGCGCGGGAGAGCGTGGATTTTCACTACGTTCGCGCACTGCTCCGCAGCTATGTCGGCGAGCCGAAAGCGGCTGTCACCTTCTTTGATTCAGCGCTGGAAGAACGCAAGTATTCGTCCGAAGCGGCAACGCGTTATGGTCTGGTCGCGGCGCTGATGCGGATGCGCGATTTTGACCGCGCCAAGCGTGAGCTGGCAGTGCTCGAAGCCGCGCGCGTAAAGCACCCGATGATTGCCGCGATGCATGGGCAGATTTTGATTCAGAACGAAGAGATTCCGGCGGCGATTGCCTTCTTCGAGCGCGCGATTGTCGAGTTCCCGAATCATTGGCAGTTGCACCATGATTTGCCGGAGGTTTTATTGCGCGCGAAGGAGCCGAAGCGCGCGCTCGCTTCGATTGAAAAAAGCCTCGCAAAGCGCCCGGACGACACTGTGTTGCTCGATCTGGCTGCACGCGCAAGCGCCGAATCCGGCATGAAGATGAAGCAGCATCGCTTCTTAGGCGAGCAATATGCAAAACAGGGAAATCTGCGCGGTGCGCTCGATCAATTCGAGCTTGCGTCAAAAGCGGGCGACGGCGACTATTACGAGGCGAGCTATGTCGAATCACGCGCACGTGAAGTGAAACGCGAGCTTCAGCTGCTGGCCAAAGAGAAGCGGGTTTTGTTCGAATAGCTTTTTGCTTATTTGACCGCTTAATGTGGGCTGACGCTTGTTTTGTCTTATAGTCGACTTATCGCGATATTGTGTTCTAGCCCCTTTGCAATCAGGGACAGCGTGCAAAGTTGTTCGCCACAGCACACCGCTCGACGGCGCTTGCCTTGCCGGCGCAATGACTGGTTTACGAAATGAGATGTTGATATGAAAAAAGAAAATGGTTGGGCTCGTGCGGGGCTGGTAACGCTTGCGATTGCGATCCTCGGTGGCGGTGGCTACTGGTGGTATCGCAGCACGCAGACTGACACGACAGGCGCGGACAAATCCGGCGCAGCTTCTGAGGGTAAAGGCAGTGCGACAGGAGCCTCGGGTCGCTCTGGTCCCGGCGGCCCTGGTGGTGGGCGCGGCGCAGTACCCGCCGTCATCGATCAGGTGCGCGTGAGTGAAGTGCCGGTGATCGTGACCGCGATTGGCACGGTCACGGCGCGCGCGACGGCCGCTGCGAGGGCGCGCGTAGATGGTCTGCTGCAATCGGTGTCGTTCCGCGAAGGTCAACTGGTGCGCGCAGGCGAGGTAATCGCACGCATTGATCCGCTGCCGTTTCAGGCGGTGCTGCAATCGGCGCAGGGCCAGCTTGCCAAGGACCAGGCCCAGCTTGACTCGGCAAAACTTGATCTCGTGCGCTACCAAAAATTGCTGGAGCAGGACAGCATTGCGCGGCAGCAGGTCGAGGCGCAGGCCGCATTGGTGAAGCAACTGGAAGGCAGTCTCCTTGCGGATCGCGCGCAGGTCGCGACGGCGCAGCTCAATGTCGATTACACGCAGGTCAAAGCGCCGATTACCGGACGCACGGGTTTGCGGCAGGTCGATGCCGGCAACATGGTGCGCGCGTCTGATACCAACGGCATCGTCGTGATTACCGAAGTGCAGCCGATTGCAACGGTGTTTTCGTTGCCGCAGGAGACGCTGCCGTCGGTGCTCGCCAAGATGGGACGCGACACCCAGGGCGCGCCCCGATTGTCGGTGCAAGTGCTGGATCGCGATGGCCGCACGGTGCTCGATACGGGCGAGCTTTTAGCGGTGGATAACCAGATTGATGCGACCACCGGCACGGTGAAATTAAAGGCTGTGTTCCCGAATAAAAACAACGCGCTATTCCCGAATCAGTTCGTCAATATGAAGCTCGAACTGGAGCGGCTGGAGGCCGCCATCACCATCCCGCAAAGTGCGGTGCAACGTGGCGCGCCGGGCACCTATGTCTACGTGGTAACCGCCGATAAAACGGCCAGCCTGCGCAAAGTCCAGCTCGGCCCCGTCACCGGCGATCGTGTGGTAATCACGACGGGACTGAAAGAAGGCGAATCCATTGTCATCGACGGCGCAGACAAGCTGCGTGATGGTGCGCCAGTGACGACAGTGCAGGCCGCGCCCGCCGCCGCACAACGCGGGCCGCGTGGGGACCGTGCGAAGAAAGACGGCGCTGCATCAGGTGACAGCAAAGCGCCAGCCGCGACGGGCGCTGCGCCCGCAGCCAATCCCGGCGCGGCTCAGGCAGGCGCGACGCCGCCCGCCGCCCCTGCGAAGGCCAGCGATTCAAAACCGATGACGCCTGCTGCTGCTACCAGCGCCGACGCACCCAAAAAGCCCTGGTCTGAACTCACGGATGTAGAAAAAGCGGAACGCAAGAAACAGCGTGAAGCCAGCGGCGAAGCGCCACGATTCCCAGGCAAGCAGTAGGTAGCGCGCTCCGCATGAATCCCTGCGAACCCTTCATCCGGCGACCGGTCGCGACGAGCCTTTTGATGCTCGCCATATTCATCATCGGCGTCATCGGTTATCGCCTGTTGCCGCAATCCGCGCTGCCGCAGGTGGACTACCCGACCATTCAGGTCACCACGCTGTATCCGGGCGCGAGCCCCGAGGTGATTTCGTCCTCGATGACGGCTCCGCTGGAGCGCCAGTTCGGACAAATGTCGGGGCTGGAGCAAATGTGGTCGACGAGTTCGGGGGGGGCGTCAGTCATCACATTGCGCTTCGCACTTGATCTGCGTCTTGATGTGGCTGAACAGCAAGTTCAGGCAGCGATCAACGCAGCCGCAACGCTCTTGCCGACAGACCTTCCCGCGCCACCGGTCTACAACAAAGTCAATCCGGCCGATGCGCCCGTGCTGACGCTTGCACTGACGTCTGATACCTTGCCGTTGCCACGAGTGCAGGATTTGGCCGACACGCGCATTGCGCAAAAATTGTCACAAGTCACGGGCGTTGGTCTGGTCACGTTGTCAGGCGGCCAAAAACCCGCTGTACGCATTCAAGTCAACCCGCGTGCGCTGACGCAACTCGGCCTCTCGCTCGATGACATCCGCACCGCCGTTGGCAATCAAAACGTCAACGCCGCAAAAGGGAGTTTCGACGGGCCACTGCGCGCCAGCACCATCGATGCCAACGATCAGCTCAAAGACGCCAGCGAATATTCAAAACTCGTGATCGCCTATAGGAATGGCGCGCCGATCCGCGTTCAGGACGTTGCCGCAGTCGTCAACGACGTCGAGAATATTCGCCTCGCCGCGTGGGCCACACTGGATCGCGACGGCAAGCGCATTCAGCAGCCCGGCATCGTGATCAACGTGCAGCGGCAACCCGGTGCGAACGTTATTGAGACCGTCAATGCCATCAAGGCGATCCTGCCGCAGCTACAGGCTGCACTACCAGCCTCTGTCGAACTGGTGACGCTGACTGATCGCACCACGACGATCCGCGCATCCGTACGCGATGTGCAATACGAATTGATGCTCGCCGTTGCGCTGGTTGTGATGGTGATATTCCTGTTCTTGCGTAGCGTTTCCGCGACCATTATCCCGAGTGTCGCCGTGCCGCTGTCGCTGGTGGGCACCTTCGCCGTGATGTACGCAGCGGGCTTCTCGGTAAACAATTTGTCGCTGATGGCGCTCACCATCGCGGCGGGTTTTGTGGTGGATGACGCCATCGTGATGATCGAAAACATCGCTCGCCGAATTGAGGACGGCGAAGCGCCTTTC
>JAYWAQ010000127.1:0-6562 GCA_043782305.1 Burkholderiales bacterium | reverse complement strand
CACGAGGTACGCGATTTGCTGTTTCGCAAGATCGGTTAACGTCGAAAATCGCGCGAAGTGAGCGGCGCGGATGCCGTTGAAGACGGAGCGATCACGGGCAATCCGGCGAACACGGCCTGAGGCTGAAACTCTCTGGCGCGCGCCACCACATAGGCCGCTTTGTCCGCCTCACCCGCCCGCATGAGCGCCTGCGCATAGGCAGTCATTAGCCGCTCATCGAGCACTTGCCGGATGGGTCGCGCAAACCATGCGAGCTCGGCGCGATCACCGGCCAGCATGATGGCGGCGTAGTCGCCAAACTGCCCGTACAGTGGGCTCTTGCGCGCGTCGCTCACGGCGGCGCGCAGTGCGCCAGCGTTCGTCGTTTGGCTGTAGATGGCGGTGATTTTTCGGTACTCATTCCACGCATAAACGGTGATTGCGACGCACGCGACGGAGATCCCCGTTGCAACGCTGCTTGCAGTCGTCGATAAACGCGTCGGCGTGGGCGACAGAACCTTTACGTCATCAGTCTCCTCGGTCGCTCCACTGCAAATCAGCCAGGCCAGCAGAAACGCCGAAGGCAGCAGAAAGTAAGCAAACCACAGCGGATATTCAAACAGGCTGTGCAGTAAGATGGCGGCGAGCATCAACAGCGCCGTCGCGCCCTCACGCGAGCGGATCGCGCCGCGCGCACGCCATAGGGTTAGCGCCAGTAACGCGAGTACGCCAGCGGCCACCGGCCATCCCAACTCGGCGGCGAGATTCAGGGGCAGCGAATGCGCATGGTCGAACACGTCCGGTGCGCGTGCTGGCAGCGGCGTGAGCGTCCACGCAAAATTGAGCTGCCCCCAGCCGACGCCAATCCATGGTGAATGTTGAATCAGGGTCCAGACGTCGCGCCACAGGGCCAGGCGCTGCGCCAGCGCGGGCTCAGCCGTGGCGCGGGTAAAGGCGCTGGCTGCGAACCACAGCAGCACTAGCGCGATCAAGCCGACAGCCAGCCATGTCGCGCGCGGCCACGCACGTGCCCGTCGCGACCGCAGGAGCGCGACGCCCACGATCAGCGCCAGACTCATCACGCCAACTCGCGAACCGGTGGCGAACAGCGTGGCAAGCAAGGGCAGGCTGACGGCGAGCCACAGTGCCCCACGACGACGCAGCAGAAATGTCGCCGCCAGCAAGCCCCAGATCATGAGCGTGGCCAGCTGATTCGGCTGCCGCAGATTGCCGCCGATGCGCTCGCTGCCATGATCGACCAGGCTGCTGATGGCGGGCGCGGTGCTCGCGATCCAGCTATCGTTGGTCCAGTTCGGGGCGAACGACTGAATGAGGGCGACGCCCGAATTGAACAGGGCAGCGACCAGAACTCCGAGCAGAAACGCGCTCATCAAGGCGCGCAGAAAATCTCGATCCGCACGGCGCAGCAACACGGCAAGCGTGACAAGCGCCGCCAGCGATAAATTGAACAGGGCGGGCAGCGCAATGAACGGAGGCGTCAGGCCAAAACCGACATGCAACAGTACCGTAGTAATCAATAATGCCCACAATCCGGCGATCGGCCAAAGCGGGCGCAGCGAGCCATTGGCCGCACTTTTGCCGCCCGATTTGTTGTGATTGCGCAACGAGAAAACGGTGGCTGCACTCGCGGCGAACGCGACGGCTGCGACCAGCGACCAAAGCAGGTCCGACAGCCATTGACTGAAAAATGCCGGTAACGGCGGAGCCTGATGCGCCCAAATGAGCGGAAGCGCCACAGCAGCCGTAATCAACAGGAGCAGCGTGTACTCACTTTTGCCCAGACGCAGCGAATTTTCCGGAGATTTGGCAATAGCTAAGTGGCTCAATAGCCCATTTGACCGGGGCTTGATGCGAGTTTTAGTCAAAGTCGAGTATCGATGAAATTGCGGCCGAACCCCATAAGCACATTGAATTCAGCGAAAAGCTGATGCCTGCCAACCGTTGTTAATCATTGTTACAATTTGACTTTGAAATGTCTCTGAATGACGACAGAACTCAGGCTTACTGAATGTGAGCGCTTGCTCTTTGCAACTACTTTGACTTGCGTCAGGTCATAAGAACTGTCACAATTTTGTCAACAAACAGAACTACAGGTTGATTTTGATTCTACGGGTGTTCATCCGGGGGGTGCTTTTCGCTTCTACGGTAGCCGTCGCCGGGCTAGCCTTGTCATCGGCTGCGTTCGCGTCGCCCATTGGCTATTCGGTTCGCAGCGACGTCGACGCCAAGCTTTATCGCCTCGATATGGCGACCGGCGTTGCCACCGAAATCGGGGCCACGGGTTTCAGCAAAATTGAAGCGCTCGCCATCAATTCGGCGGGTGAAATTTACGGCGTTAATCCGGTGACCGCGCAGTTGGTCAAATGCTCGGCTGCAACCGGTGCATGCAAAGCCGTGGGCACTTTGGTCGGATTACCGCAAGTGCCATCCAACGCGGGGCTCGCCTTCGCGTCGACGGGCGCGCTCTATCTCGCGGTCAATGCGGCAGTCTATTTTGTTGATCCGGCGACAGGTGCCGTCGCTTCTCTCGGCGGCACCGGGCCCGCAATTTCGGGCTTGGCTGGCGTCGCTCCCAGTGTCACCTGTGCGTCGGGCCTGTACGCGATGGGCGGCAACACGGATCGCGGCAAGTTCTACTGCATCAACACGACGACTGGCGCTGCGACTTTGCTCGGCACTTTGGGCATCAATCCGCTGGATCTGGGGCTGGACGGCGATCCGGTCACTGGCTTGGTGTGGGGCATCAATGACGATGTGCCGGGTCAGGTGTTCGCCATCAATCCGGCTACGCTGGCGATTACCAACACCAATACGGTCACGCTGGCGGGCAAAGCCATTGGCGGCTTTGAAAGCCTGGCCATTGCGCGCACTGGCACGACCGCTGTCGGCGATCCGCTGCCTGCGGCAGTGACCGACCCGTTGGTAGTTCCAACACTATCCGCTGCGGCGCTGGCTGCGCTTTCGCTTTTGCTCGCAGCTAGCGCTACGTTGCTGTTTCGCAAGCGAAAATTCGCAGCGATTCCGCTACGCAAATAACGTGGCGAGCGCCGCGCCCGGATCGGGTGCGCGCATGAAGGCCTCCCCGACCAGATAAGCGTGTACGCCGTGCGAACGCATGTGCGCGACGTCCTCGTTTGCGAGGATGCCGCTTTCGGTAATCACGCGCTTCCCTGTGGGGATTCTTGCCAGCAAATCGGTGGTCGTTGAAAGCGACACGTTGAACGTACGAAGGTCACGGTTGTTGATGCCGATCAGCGATGTTTTTAATGTGAGCGCAGCATCAAGTTCAGCAGCGTCGTGAGACTCCACCAGAACCGCCATGCCAAGCTCACGCGCGAGCATTTCCAGTGCCTGCATCTGATGCAATTCCAGCGCGCCTACGATCAACAAAATGCAGTCTGCGCCCATGGCACGCGCTTCGTAAACCTGATACGCATCGACGATGAAATCTTTGCGAATCACCGGCAAGTTGCAGGCGGCCCGCGCCGCTTGCAAATAAGCCACTGAGCCCTGAAAGTATGGCGCATCCGTCAGCACGGAAAGGCACGCCGCACCACCCGCTTCGTAGCTCTTCGCGATCTTAGCGGGCACGAAGTTTTCGCGCAGAATGCCTTTGCTCGGACTCGCTTTTTTCACTTCGGCGATCACGGCGCTTTTGCCTGCCGCGATCTTGGCTTCAATCGCTGCGGCGAAGTCACGAATGTCGCCAGTGTTACAACGTGCTTCAGCCTCCGCACGCACCGCAGATAGCGGCTTTGAGCGCATCAACTCTGCAATTTCATCGTGCTTGGTCGCGATGATTTTGTTCAGGATATCGCTCATGCAACAAATGGTTTCGTGCGAAATGACTGGGTAAACGCTGCAAATTCATCGACTTTCTTGCGTGCTGCGCCGCTCTCGATGGCCGTCAGCGCGAGCGCGATTCCATCGCGCAGTGTTGGCGCTAAATTGGCTGTGTAGAGCGCGGCCCCCGCATTTAGCAATACCACGTTTCGCGCCGGCGTCGGCGCACCATCAAGCGCCGACAGCAACATCGCCTTCGACTGCTCCGGCGTGTCCACCCGCAGGTTACGCGTCGCGCTCATCGTGAAGCCGAAGTCCTCAGGATGAATTTCATACTCGGTGATCTTGCCATCCCTTAATTCGCCAACCAGAGTCCCTGCGCCCAGCGAAATCTCATCAAGCGAATCACGACCATGCACGACCATGACGTGCTGCGCACCGAGCCGCTGCATCACACGCGCCTGGATGCCAACCAGATCAGCATGGAAAACGCCCATCATCGTGTTCGGTGCGCTGGCCGGATTGGTCAACGGGCCGAGAATGTTGAAGATGGTTTTCACGCCCAGTTCACGGCGAATGGGCGCGACCGCTTTCATCGCCAGATGATGGTTCGGCGCGAACATAAAGCCGATGCCCGTTGCGACGATGCACTGCGCGATCTGATCGGAGGTCAGCATGATGTTCACGCCGAGCGCCTCAAGCACGTCGGCCGCGCCGCTCTTCGACGACACGCCACGATTGCCGTGCTTGGCCACCTTGGCACCGGCAGCCGCCGCAACGAACATGGACGCGGTTGAAATATTGAAGGTGTGCGACAAATCGCCACCCGTGCCCACGATGTCGATGAGGTTCGGCTCGCTGTGAACCGGCACTTTGGTTGACAGCTCGCGCATCACCGTCGCGGCTGCCGCGATCTCGCCGATGGTTTCTTTCTTGACACGCAGGCCGAGCAGAAATGCGGCCGCTTGCGCCGACGTGAATTCACCGGCCATCAGCTTGCGCATCAGGGACAGCATTTCGTCCTCAAAAATTTCACGGTGATCGACTGTGCGCTGGATCGCTTCTGAAATGGATATTGGCATGATTCGGCGGCCTACAAACTCAGGAAATTTTTCAAAAGATCGTGGCCGTACTCGGTCATGATCGACTCAGGATGAAACTGCACGCCCCAGACCGGCAGCGTTTTGTGACGCACGCCCATGATCTCGCCGTCATCGGACTCGGCAGTGATGGAGAGTTCTGCAGGAAGCGTTGATCGCTCAATCACGAGCGAGTGATAACGCACCACCGTGTACGGTGTCGGAATATCGGCGAAGCAGTCCTGCCGGTTGTGCGTGACCACCGAAGTTTTGCCGTGCATCACGCGTTGTGCGCGAACGATGTTTCCGCCAAACGCGGTGCCGATGCTTTGATGACCCAGGCACACACCGAGGATTGGCAGTTTTCCTGCAAATTCCTTGATCAGCGGCACCGAAATACCTGCTTCGTTCGGTGTACACGGACCGGGAGACACGACGATACGTTCAGGCTTCTTTTCAGCAACACCTGCGAGATCAATCGCGTCGTTACGTACGACCTCAACGTCCTGCCCCAACTCCCCGAAGTACTGCGCGAGGTTGTAGGTGAAGCTGTCATAGTTATCGATGAGCAGAATCATTTTTCCGAGCCTGCAAAGTAATCTTTCACAGCCCCTACAAAGTGATTGACGTCTTCACGCGACACGTCGAGATGCGTTACCAGACGCGCTGCGTAAACGCCCTGCATCAGCATGCCGCGCGCTTTCACGAAATCTTCGAGCGGTTTCGCGTGAGCCTCAGGGATATTCAGAAACACCACATTCGTCGCTTGGGCAAGCACAGTGATTTCCGCAATCTGGCCCAAGCCAGCCGCCAGCGCAGCCGCATTTGCATGGTCGTCATGCAAACGTTCAACGTTGTTCTCAAACGCGTAGATACAGGCCGCCGCGAGATAGCCCGACTGCCGCATGCCGCCGCCGAGCATCTTTCTCCAGCGATGCGCACGCTCGATGAACGCACGGTCGCCGACGAGCAGCGCACCGACCGGTGCGCCGAGTCCTTTTGAAATGCAGAGCGAGGCCGAGTCAAACGGCGCGAGAAGTTCAGCAATCGTGGTTTCATTCGCAACCGCCGCGTTGAACGCGCGCGCGCCATCCAGATGAACGTTCAAGCCCTTGCTGCGGGCGAGCGCCGCCGCGTCCAGCACGTAGCTCTGCGGCAGCACGCGGCCGCCCCAGGTGTTCTCCAGCGCCAGTAACTTCGTGCGCGCAAAGTGCGTTCCAAGTCCGGGGCCAAACGGTTTGATGGCCGCTGCAATTTTGGCAAGCGGCATCGTGCCGTCCGCCTCCTGCTCCAGCGGTTGCGGCTGAATGCTGCCCAGCACTGCCGCGCCGCCGCCCTCCCAGCGATAAGTGTGCGCCATCTGGCCCACGATGTATTCGTCGCCACGCTCACAATGTGACATCAATCCAGCGAGGTTGCTCTGCGTTCCGGACGGGAAGAACAACGCCGCCTCCTTGCCCGTGATCTCTGCGGTCATCGCCTGCAATCGGTTAACGGTTGGGTCGTCGCCCCACACGTCGTCGCCCACCGGTGCTGCGCTCATGGCCGCGATCATGCCGGGCGTGGGGCGGGTAACGGTGTCGCTACGCAGGTCGATAACTTTCATGATTGCACTCCATCCAGGCCACGTTGAACCATCTCCGCAGCGCGCAAGACCGAGCGCGTTTTCTGCAGCGTCTCTTCCCATTCTTTGGTCGGTA
>JAYWAQ010000126.1:0-2356 GCA_043782305.1 Burkholderiales bacterium | reverse complement strand
TGTAGATGTTGATTTCGTCGGTAATGACCTCTTTGATGAACAGCCTCCGCTTTTCAACGGCAACGCCGTCCACGCGCTCCTGGGCAATGCTAGTATTGGCAGCACCGAAAATGACGAGCGACGCCATGCCGAGTTTGATGAGTAACTTCATTGACAACAATGCGAGCAATACGGCGCTCAGGGCCGGCGG
Organism: Burkholderiales bacterium; assembly: GCA_043782305.1. Classification (GTDB taxonomy): domain Bacteria; phylum Pseudomonadota; class Gammaproteobacteria; order Burkholderiales; family Casimicrobiaceae; genus Casimicrobium. Next base: position 2,166 of record JAYWAQ010000126.1, on the reverse strand, counting down.
GGATAGCGCGACGCGCTTCGCGCGTCCCCTCGTCCCGCTTTCCTTTCAGATGAGCGCTATGGATGATTGCCGATCGCTATCGACGCGTTCGCGTCGTCATTGCACTGCAGTCGCTACGACCAACGAAGTGCTGGGGACGGAGAAGCCGAAGACAGTGGTGGTATCGGTAAAGTCGGTGCGCACCATGCCCACATTGGGCACTACCCACTGTATTGCGGTGGTGACCGAGGTCGATGCAATCGCTGGATATGTTGTGGTCACTGCGGTCGAGAATTTGCACGCGTTAAAGGTGCCCGCTGGGACGGTCACAGACTCACGACCGACAAAGGTGAACGATCCCGTTTGGCTGCCGTTACCCGCTGCCCCGACCGGATTGAATTGCAGTTGGCGGGTGAAGTCGAGGCGCTGACCGGCCGTCATCGCCTTGGGGAATTGGATCGGCGGCACAAAATACTCGTCTGAGACAACGCCCGCAGTGATTGAGCGCACGCCGAGCTCGTTCCAGGCGGTGGTGACATCCTGAACCATCTCGCTGGACGTGTTGGCTCCCGTCGTATCAACGGCCTGCAGTACGGACTGGCCTAAAAAGCTGACCGGTGTCGTGTTGTAGCTCCTCACATAGGTCGAGCTTGGCAATGCCGCACCGCTGCCCGAACCGCTCGTCTGATATGTGACGCGAGTGCTAGGAAAGCTGAACGCGGAGCAGTCGCCCGAACCCGACGCTGGCGGCGTTACAGTCGCAGTGACCGGCGTCGATGAGGTTGCGCAAAAGACGGCATCCTCGCCAACGTAACCTGCCGCTACCGCAGTGGCATAGTTGGCCGCGCCCGCGCTGTAGCGATGATTCGACGTCTTGCCATTGACGCCCGCACGGAAGCCGCGATAAATCGGTGAGGCGCACGACGCGGCGGGCGCTGCCACGGCGAAGTCATAATCTTCATAGCTAAATCCCGCCAGATTTTGCGCCCGAATCGGTTCGCAGTCGACGGTTTGGCGACCGTAGAAGTGCGAGCTAGTGTACGGAGTCGTGGTGCTGATGTAGAAGCGACAAATCTTGGTTTGCGATGCTGTTGCCGCCGCCGCCGCAGTGGCCGCGAACGTCATGCCCGTCCGCTGAAATGCAACAACCGTGTCAAGCGTTGCCTGTTCGCTGGCTCGTCCCGTGATGAAATACGCGTCGAGGGTCTTGTTGTAGTACTCAACGATGGTCACTGCCTGGCCCCATGCGTTAAAGGCATTGAACGCAAACAATAGGGCGGCGAGTGCCACTCCGCGCGAAAACAAATGACGCAACATGAAGAATCCAAATATTTGACTGTGTAACTACATAAGCAAGATCAATGAGGAAAACAGCTCATTTATTTTTGCCTGTTTACAATCGCGCCGTTGTAACGCTCTTCACTGATCCGCTCTTTTGCAAAACGATCCGCTCGCCGCAGTTCACTTCGACGCCCTTTACAGCACGCTGCATCGCATCGCAGCCGCCCAGATGCGCCGTGAACGTAGCGACCACACGCTGAGCGCGACCGCGTTGATGCATGAGGCTTATTTGAGTCTTGCCCGATCAACCGGCCTGCCGATGGAGCCCACCCAGTTCTCAGCACTCGCCTCACACGTCATGCGCAACGTGTTGGTCAACCACGCGGTGGCGCGCGCTGCCGACAAACGTGGCAATGGCAGCACTGCCGAGCCAGCGTTGAGCCTGACGCAAACGGTGACGGTTGACATGTCAAACGCCGCGAGCGCCGAGGAAACAATCGATGTACAGGCGTTGCATCAGGCGCTGGTCTCACTCGAAGCCAAGAGCCAACGGCAGGCGCGAATTGTTGAGATGCGCTACTTCGCCGGTTTGTCGCTAGAAGAGATCGCCGCCGCGCTCGATATTTCGCTCGCTACCGTCAAGCGCGATTGGACGGTAGCGCGATTATTTTTGCGCCGTGCGCTGACGGATGTTGCTCCATGAGCAGCGGCGCCGACAATGCAAACTGGGATCGGGTCGGCGAAATTGTTGCTGCCGCGGCCGACGTTCCGGTGGAGCAACGCGCGCAGTTGGTGGCGGAGCTTTCGGCGGGCGACGTAGCGCTTGGGCGGGAAGTGCTGTCGCTACTCGCGCACAGCACCGAGCGTGATGGCGCTGAGACGCAGTTCTCGCCGAATAATTTTGGC
>JAYWAQ010000125.1:0-2360 GCA_043782305.1 Burkholderiales bacterium | reverse complement strand
ATCGCAGAAATCAATGCGTCGCCCGTGGTGTTTCGCTGGAACAAGTTCGACCTCGGCGTGACTTAATATGTAATAGTTTTGTCGGAACGAACTACTAGGGAGCACGCTACCGCGGCGTTAGCGCGACTCGCACTATGAAGAGCGGGTACGTCCTCGCGTGCGTTCAGTTATCAGGTACATACCGAGCGGCATGTTGGACCCACCTTAAACCAAGGAATCTCAGTGTGTTCGGTTCGGTTGAATCTTTCATCTACTGCGCGGAAAAAAGCTGATATTTACGCGCACATCGGATTGTGCAGCCAGTGCCCTAAATGTTGCCCCGCACAAAGTTGTTGAACTATCCGTAAGTCATTGAAAATATTGACAAATACTGCCGTTTTGTTACAATTGAACTGCGGTCGAATGTCGCACGCTCGCTTTCAGCGACGCTGCACGTAGCGACCATAACTGTCACACGAAATCCACGATTTTCCCGATGTGTTGAGCGAAACAGTTTCAACGCCCCCTGTACACGCAAGTAACGCCGGCTTCCCCGCTTAACTCTCCGAACTGCCCCCTGTCACGACGTCACGTCATGTGGCGAGCATTGCCGCGAACTCCAGTTGCGGCGTTTTGACGGAGATGGGCGTAGCTCCGTGTTTCGCGTGGATGTCACGCTTGTCACGTCCTTAACTCAACGAAGGTTAAATCCCCATGTTCAATGAATCATGCCCGTGCCAGGCAGGCCAAAACGCGCCTGAAGAAACTCAAGCTACTAAACCTGACCCAGAACAGACGCCGACGATCACATCGGTGTCCATACGAATACCGCTCTTTTCGATGGGCCGCGTCGTTGCGACTCCGCCGGCCATCGCGACGATGCAGGAACACGGCATTACCGCGCTCGAATTGTTGCGACGACACGTCACAGGGGACTGGGACGAAATGAACGTGGCAGACGCCGCGCTCAATCGGCATTCGGCCACAACCGGTGGCCGCATCTTCAGCGCGTTTGTCCGTGACAACGTGACGATTTGGGTCATCACGGAGGCGGACCGCAGTTCAACCTGCCTGCTACTTCCATCGTGTTACTGATCCCAGCGTCATCCGCATCAATGATCTCCGCCGAGACACGCGATGAACGCACGTGAGCGCCACCACAATTCACGCCAGACTCAACCCCGTCCCCTGCACGATCTCCTTCTGTTGCTGCCTTTGTTGTGCGTCGACACAGAGCCAGACACGACTGACATCAACGCCGCCAGGTCGCAGCCAAACATCGATTGGCTGGGTTCAGATGTGGAGGTTGTCGCCGCTATTGCGCGCAACGCTAGCTTGACTGCCCGCGCTGCGGCACATGGCATCACTGCCATTGGGCATTTGCTGGTGTGCAGCGCGCCTGAAATCGAGTTGAGTGACATCAGCGCGGAAACCGTTGAAGCAGCCGGTCGCGTGTTGGCTGAGCTGGGCGAACTGGTTGCCGTTTGCGGGTATCTCGAAGCAACCGCCCGACGCACGAATCCGCAGCGAGATGAGAGTGACTTCGGTCGCGCCATACCCATCGCCGTCACAGCGTCACGGGCGTTTTAGCCAAACAGCCACTGCGTTTGATCGTAGAGGCGATATCGACCACACATTACCGAAAGTTTGCATCATGCCAAAGCTACACAGCAACACCCACGCCGGAGTACTTGCACCAACACGGTTGTCGGTAACTGTCGGTGAACGAAGCGTTCGATATCGCGCCGACGTCGCGCGGTATATCAATGCTTCGTGCTCAGTGGCGACTCGCCGCGCCTACGCTGCGGATGTGCCTCACTTCATTAAAGCGGGATTCGCGATCCCGTGCCGCGAAGACCAGATTGCTGCATACCTCGCGATGCATGCGCAAACGCTCGCGGTGTCGACGCTGCGTCGCCGCTTAGTCGCGATTCATCACGCGCACATTGCAGTCAACAGACCGTCACCCGTCAACGCCTCGATAGTTAAAACGATGATGCGCGGCATTCGCCGTACGCGGGGCGCATCGCAACGGCGTGTCAAGGCAATGGATAAGCGGGTGTTGCTGAAAGTGCTTCGCGCGATGGATCGGAACCAACACCCGAACAAGCTCAAACGCTTGAGGGATCGCGCGATACTGCTTGTTGGGTTTGCTGGTGGATTTCGGCGTGATGAACTCGTCAAACTCAATGTTGATGACGTCGTGCTCAGGCGGACCGGGGTCGAGTTATATGTGCGGCGTTCAAAGACCGACCAAGAGGCTGTGGGGCGCACAGTGTTTATCCCAAAAGCCTCCGGTGCCAATTGTCCGGTAAAGGCGCTGTGGAAATGGCTACTCTATGCACGCGTCACCGAAGGGGCGCTATTTCGCCGCGTAAATC
>JAYWAQ010000124.1:0-2366 GCA_043782305.1 Burkholderiales bacterium | reverse complement strand
ACGTTTATCACGAGTTGGCCTATCCGTTTGAAGTCATAGCGAGCATCATCCGCGCGCTGAAACCGGGTGGGCAACTGGTGTTCATCGAATATCGCGCTGAGGATGCCAATGTGCCCATCAAAGCGCTGCACAAAATGAGTGAAGCGCAGGTTCGCAGGGAAGCGGAGGTTCACGCGCTCGTGTGGGATCGTACCGTCGCGAGCCTGCCGTGGCAGCACATGGTCGTATTCAGGAAGCGGTAAGAAAGTAGGTTCGCTCCGTGGAACTTCTTATTGGTTTCTTCTCACAAATTTCGGTTTAAAGTCGCGGTCACTTGCGGTGTGCTGCAAGGAGTGGTACTGTGCGGTTGTCACCGATCAATCGATAGGAGGCGATCATTCAGAGCTTATCCACTCCCATTTTTAATTGAATGTTTTATCCGCGCGAAAGCGCGTTGATGCTCTTTGTTGAGCACCCAAAACTAAAGCGCCCTCTGGGGCGCTTTTTCGTTGTCATGACGTTGGCGAAGATGTGCTGTGACTGTTGCTTGCGGCGCGTACGTCGAAGCGATTTTTCCAGCCGCCGTCGCCGCCGAAATGGTTGCAAAGACGCATCGTGCACTGGCAGATTCGGTCGTGGCCATTCGAGCGTGCGAGCATCATCTCTTATCGCTATCAGGCGGCGACCGCCTGCGAGGCCCGCGCCACAGCTGTGTAAAGCCGCCCGCACGTCTTGCTCATGCACGGGTGGGGCGGCAACGCTGTGCAGATGCTGCCGCTGGCCAATGCGCTCGTGAATGACGGCTTTGTGCCTGTCGTGATCGACGCGCCCGCGCATGGTCGCAGCACGGGTACGACCGCGACGCTACCGCAGTTTGCGCGCACCCGACCTCGCTCGTAGGACATTGCCCACGCGCACAAGTCGCTTCGTCTGGTGTTTTCCGACGCGTGCGACGGCAATACTTCGTCCATGCTTTACTTAAAGGAGCTTGTATGAATGTGCGTAAATTGTTGTTAGCAGGATTGATTGGTGCCTCACTCGTGGGTGCAGCAGTTCCAGCGGTGGCGAACGCAGCCGATGTCTATTTCAACATCGCGCCACCTACGCCGCGTTATGAAGCGGTTCCCGCTGCACGTCGTGGTTATGTCTGGGTGCCGGGCTACTGGAATGGTCGTGGCAATCGTCACGTCTGGCAAGCGGGCCATTGGGAGCGTTCGCGCGCCGGGTACGCTTATGTTCAGCCAAACTGGATTCAGCGCGACAACCGCTGGCAACTAGAGCGCGGCGGCTGGCGTCGTGGTGATCGTGATCGTGATCGCGACGGCGTACCGAACCGCCTTGATCGCGCACCAAACAATCCGTACCGACAGTAGCCGAGCCTTGTTCATCAGCGCTTTATGGCGTTGATGATCGGGTGAGTGTTAAGGCAAGGCACGACATTCTGCGAAGGATGGCGTGCCTTTTCGCATTATTTGCGCATCTGCCACACTATCAATTGATTGTTGGCGGGCATGTCGTGATCGGCGAGCAATTCAAGTTTTTGTGCTTTGGCTAGCGCGTGTACATGCTCAAAATCGCGGAGGCCCATACGTGGATCAAATTCTTTCAGGTGGGCGTCAAAGCCTGCGTTGCTGGAAGTCGTGAACTCGCCTTCGTATTTAAATGGCCCGTAAACGCATAGTTTTCCACCGGGCTGAAGCAGGGCGCCGACGCCGCTAAAGAAGCATTCCACCGCCTCGTATGGCATGATGTGCAAGGTGTTTGCGGTGAAGACGCCATCGACACCACCTCGTTCCAAATCGGCGACTGGAAGCGGCCACGGTTTCTGCGTCACGTCCAGCTCGAGCGGCGCGGCGACATTCGGAAAAGCTTGATCGGCAAGTCCCGCCAGCAGCGTCGGAATATTTTTCGGCATGTCGCTGGGAAGCCACCGCACTTGCGGCATCATTTCGGCAAAAAATATGACGTGCTGCGCTGTGCCTGATCCAACCTCAAGCACCAGATTTCCCGGTTGAAACTGATCGAAGATGCGTTCGAGAATGAAGCGCTTGTTGTTTTCGCAAGCTTGACTGAAAGGTTTGGGGGATTCCTGCATTCGACGTCCTTGTTCTGAGACGCGCGAATGGTAAGGCAAGCGCGGCCACGGCAGCGCCGCAGCGCTAAATCAGTACGAAGTCGTTTGCCTTGTCGGCATTGCTGGGCGGCGAATCGGTCGCATCTTCGGCGTCATCTTCCTGATTGCTGCCTTCGCGTTCTTCGTCCAGACCTTCTTTGCCAGTCGATGAACCGACTGCGAACACACCGTCGCTAATGTCAGCTTTCGGAATGGTGATGCCCGGCACACTGCTCGGCATGATCGCCAGCGCGCCAACGTCCGCGCTTGGGCC
>JAYWAQ010000123.1:0-2366 GCA_043782305.1 Burkholderiales bacterium | reverse complement strand
GGCGAGTCCCACGAAAGAACCGCGTCGTGACATCGTACGCCAGGTGCTCGCCAACGCCGATATTCGGGGTAGTTGCGGCTCTATATAATAAAAGACCAACTACGATCAAGTAGATAGTGTCTTTCTGGCTGTTTATGGTCGGACCACTGTTCTTATGTCTTCAAAATCTGTACTAGTTACCGGTGGCCTCGGCTACATTGGGTCGCACGTTTGCGCTGCGCTTGCCGGTAAAGGCATGCGCGTTGTGGCGTTTGACAACCTCACCAATAGCCAACTCAATTCGTTCTCCGCACTGAAATCGCTTTGTGGTGATCACATTAGCTTTGTGCGCGGCGATGTTCGGGACGGCGCTGCGGTGCTTACTGCGCTAAAAAAATTCGAAGTGACCGACGTGATTCACCTGGCCGCACTCAAGTCGGTGCAAGAGTCGATTCAGAATAGTCTTCAGTATTACGACAACAATGTCGTCGGGACGTTTCGCGTACTTGAGGCGATGCAACAGTGCGCCGTCAATCGATTTGTATTTTCTTCTAGCGCGTGCGTGTATGGCAATATCGGGCAAGATGCGCTGAACGAGTCGTCAACGTTGGCTCCCGCTTCGCCGTACGGCCATACCAAAGTGATCGGCGAGCAAATTACGCGGGATGTCCTGGGCGCGAATGGCGCGGCGGCGATTTTGCGCTACTTCAACCCCCTCGGTGCACATCCAAGCGGTCTGCTGGTGGATCGACCACTCGGTAAACCGCAGAACGTGATGCCAGCGCTGCTGCGGGCACGGACTGACGATGCTGTCTTTGACATCTTTGGCGACGATTACCCGACACCCGATGGCACCTGCCTGCGCGACTATGTGCATGTCGAGGATCTGGCCGATGGGCACGTCGCCGCGCTTGATTATGTCGCTACGCATTCGGGAACGAGTCTATTCAATTTGGGCACGGGTCGATCAACGTCAGTACGTGAATTGCTGGCAACGTTTGTTGAAGTTGCGGGCGCGCCCGTTCAAGTGCGCGTTCAGCCACGTCGAGCGGGTGACGTGATGACGGCTTGGGCCAACGTTGATCGGGCGCGCCGCGAACTGTCGTGGACGGCTTCCCGATCACTGTTAGAGATGTGCGCTAGCGCGATTCGTGCCGACGATATGGTCGCGGCGTAGTTGCTGCGACGCTGAGTCCTGACATTGAGAATGTTGCTCGAACCTTTCCGTCTTTACGCGCGCAATCGTCGCCTGATTTACCAGCTGGCAATCCGGGATATTTCGGCACGCTACCGCGGAAGCGCAGCCGGTCTGCTGTGGAGCATTGTGGCACCACTTTGCTTGCTGCTGAGCTATCAACTCGTGTTTTCGCAGGTGTTTCCCGCGAAGTGGCCCGTGCTTCCCGGTGGCGTTGAATTTCCGTTTGCGCTACTTGTGTTCGCGGGTATTGTGGTGTTCGCGTTTTTTGCTGATTGCCTCGGGCGGGGTCCCACCCTGATTAGTGCGAACCCAAACTTTGTCAAGAAGGTGGTTTTTCCGATCGACGCCCTGGCCTTCGTCGCCGCGTTTGTCGCTCTCTTCCATTTGATTGGCGCTTTGCTCGTTCTGATGTTGTTCTTTTTGGTGCTTACTGGCGGCGTGCCACCGTCGTTTGTATTCATGCCGGTGGTGTTACTTCCAATGATTATTTTTTCTATTGGCGCGCTTTGGATCTTGTCGGCGTTAGGTACTTATCTGAAAGATTTGCAGCACGTCGTTCCCGTGGTGATTACATTGCTGTTTTTCTTCTCGCCTGTTTTTTTTCCGGCAAGCGGCATCAAGAGCGAATGGGTGCGGGATTTACTGAGCCTCAATCCGCTCACTGGCTGGATTGAGTCGACTCGCACGCTGCTTTTTGCGGGCGCTTTGCCATCTGTGCGGAGCTGGAGCACGCAAATTGCGGTTGCGTGGTTCGTGTTCTACCTTGGTTTTTGGTTGTTCCGGCGTGTTCGTCCAGGGTTTGCGGATGTCATCTGATACGTCCATATCTGTGTCAAATGCGGGCAAGGCGTATTCTCTGGAGGCGCGCCCTGCCAAGGCATTGTGGTCTCAATTGCTGAGGCGTGGAAGCGGGCGCTCGAATGATGCATTTTGGGCGCTACGCGGAGTAAGTTTTGACGTGCGTCGTGGCGAGACTGTGGGTATCGTTGGTCGTAATGGCGCAGGCAAATCGAGTCTGTTGCATTTGATTGCGGGCACCACGGAAGCGACAGAAGGTACTGTCGAAGTAAAAGGCGTGGTGTCGCCATTGTTAGAGCTCGGTGCGGGATTTAATCTTGAATTCACAGGCCGAGAAAACGCCAAGCTGAACTGCCTGATTCGCGGTGACAATTTTGATTCGCTTGAGGCG
>JAYWAQ010000122.1:0-6615 GCA_043782305.1 Burkholderiales bacterium | reverse complement strand
GAGGCGCTTTTGCACTGTAACTTTGTGCGTACTCACGGTCTTCACGCTCAGGTGCAGATCCTTGGCGATGTCGGTGACGGATTCGCCTCGCACGAGGCGAATAAAGATGTCGTATTGACGCAGCGACAGTTGCGTGTGCGCAGCCTCGTCGCCGCCCGCTGTGCGCTTGGGCACCGGGCGAAGCATGACTTCATGCACGGTGTCGATGATTTCCTGCGGCGGGATGCCCTTCGCAAGATACGCGGCGGCGCCGACGGCGAGGGAGCGTTCTTTGTGTGATGCCGGGTCGTAGGCCGTAAAAACAATAACCCGCAGTTCAGTGCCTTCGTCGAGCAATTGGCGCAGCAGGGAGAGGCCTGCGCGCCCCGGCATGGCAAGGTCAAGCAAGAGGACGTCCACGCCACCTTTGCGGATCAGCTCGACGGCTCGTTGCCCGTCTTCGGCCTGACCCACAATGCGGATACCGCGATCCGACGAGAGGATTCCGACGAGGCCTGCGAGGACAATGGGATGGTCATCCGCGACGATGACGCGGATAGGTGGGGAGAGTGAGGATACGTTCATACCCTTGAAATTTTCTCGCGTCAGCATGGTTCTATCGGGTGAAACACGCCATTTGTACAGATTATCAGATGTATCTTAGTATGAAATGTCAGCAGATGGGCGAGTATCGGCGGTCTTAGGCAACCCTACTCGGGGGAAACACGATCCGAAGACGCCGAAACGTCGCGCCACGCCGTCAACGCCATCGCGGTTCGCCCGGCCACGCTTGTTATTTCTGCCATGTGCAGGTCGTCCGGCGAATCACACATGCGCCGCGCGGCTCGCGAGAGCGCGGCCGCACCGACCGCAGCTGCAGCGCCAGCCAAAGCATGAGCTGCGGCCTCGGTGGTCTCGAGATCACCGGTCAACCATTCGGCCCGCACGCACGCCACATCATCCGGCAGCCCCTTTAAAAAGCGATCCAGCAGGCGCGAGAGAAACGGCTCAGCGGCGCGCTTTTCGAGCTCGAACAACGAATTGAGCGTCGCATGATCCAGCAGGTAGTCCGCTTCTGCCGTCGCGCTCAACCCGTGGGTCTTAATCGCACTACGAAGGGCGGTATCGAGGCTAAACACAGTCGCCGGTTTGGTCAAAAATCCGCTCATTCCTGCGGCCGCGCAGAGCGCTCGATCCGCGTCACTGACGCTCGCCGTGAGCGCGATGATTAGCGGCGGCTCACCGTGGCCTGCCCAGCGTTGCAGAATGCGGCGCGTGGCTTCAATGCCGCCGATTCGTGGCAAATTCAGGTCCATCAGCACGACGTCAAACGGGCTGTCCGAGCCTGCTGCCGCTGCTTCAATCGCAGCTTCGCCATCGGCAACGCCGACTACCTTGTGACCGAGTTGGCCCAACATGATGGTGAGCAATTCGCGATTGACGTCATTGTCCTCGACCACCATCACGCGCAGCGCTTGTGGCAGCGCTGGGCTTTGGGCCGGCTTGATTGACGTGGCGCCATCGGCTAGCAACAACGGCTCTGCTACGTCATCTTGCGCAGTCTGGGCGAGGATTGAAAAGCTCATACACGTTCCTTTGCCCAATTCGCTGTGCATTTCAATATCACCACCCAGCGCGCGTACCAAGAGCGCACAAATCACCAGGCCAAGGCCGCTGCCAACGCCCTCTTGTCCGTCGGGGCTGCGGCCCTGCTGGAAGGGCTGGAACAAACGATACTGCGTCGGCAAATCAACGCCGGGGCCGGTGTCTGTCACCTTGAAGTCAAGCCGCAGCGGCTCGTCATCGCGCGCCGCGCTCTGCACGTGAACATCAACACGAACCGATCCTTCGACCGTGAATTTCAGCGCGTTCACGAGCAGATTAATCAGCACCTGACGCAGCATGCCCTCGTCAGTGTGAAGCGTGGGCGGCACGTCGCGATCAATCTGAACCGAGAGCGAAATCGCCGACTTGTTCTGCGCCGCGCGCGCAACGCGCACCGCGTCATCCAGACATTTGCGCAAGGCAAACGTATGCAGCACAGGCGTCACCACGCCCGCCTCCAGCCGTGAATACGACAGCACACCATCAATCAACGTAAGCAGCGATTTGCTCGCTGCATCAAGCGTCTCCACCGCGTCGGTACGCGTGTGTCCGATCTCGCCCGCCGCCAGCAGCTGGCTTGCGCCAACGACCGCCTGTAGCGGTGTGCGCAGCTCATGGCTCAAAATCGCCAGAAAGCGTGCCTTGTCTTCGCCGGCCTTTTGCGCCGCCTGGGAGGTGGTGCGCAAGTCGCGCTCCAGACGTTGCCGACGAACGATCTCTTCGGTGAGCGTCAGATTTTGCTCAGCCAATTGCACCGTGCGTCGCTCCACGCGATCCTCAAGCGTTGTGTTCAGGGCCGCAAATTTGTCGTTCTGCGTGCGGATCGTGTCAAGCGACTGGCGCAACCGATCCACCATCTCACCAAACGCCTTGGCCAGTACCCCCGTCTCCGCCAATGTCGTCGTCGGAATGTGAGTCGGCAAGCCATCGGCCGATACTTCGCGCGTCACATTGACCAATTGATCAACGTCGCGCGTCACCCGGCGCAGAAGCCACAAACCCAGCAATAACGCACCCAACAAAGCAGCCAGTATCACGAAGAACATGCTGATCGCACTCTTAACGATCGGGGCCGTGAAATCGCTGCGTGGAATCGCCACCACGATGTCCCAGTCAATGCCTTCGATACCGGTGACACGTCGGGACGCGACATCAACACTTTCACCAGTGGAGCTGATCATCGCGATGACTGGCGCGGCGGTATTCACGCGCCCCGGTGTGCGCCACCACTGTGCCGCCGCGCGCACCAGCTCATTCTGACTGTCGCGTGCGGCCACCCGCTTCTGCACGCCGCCCTCGTTGCGAAAGGGTTGGTCTGGCGTCGATGTTGCGACCAGCATGCCGTCACGATCTACGATGAAAGCCACACCGTTGTCACTGACCGACACGCTCTTCATGAACGTGCTCAATTCGGATAGCTCTACGTCCGCAGCGAGTACGCCGAACAGCGAGCCTGATGCCGTGATCACGGGTTGCGCGACGGTGGTCACCAACGCACGGGACGCAAAAGACACATACACCGGTGCCCAGACCAGATGCTGGGCTGTTTTTGCGAGCTTGTACCAGGGCCGTTCGCGCGCTTCATAAATGCGATCTTCAATCTCCAGCAAGTGCGTACGATCACCGGGATTGCGCGCAGTAAAGTTCTGGCGCGGCTTGCCACCGGGCTCCTGCAAACGCACGGTCGCGCCCGCACGAGCGCCGGGTCGGCCACGGTCAACGCCGACGAAGCTGCCGTTTTCGCGAGCGAAATAGAGGTATCCGGTGGTGCGTGTACCGGCAGTTAATTCGAACAATTTGCGTTCGAGTTTTTCGTTATCGGCAAACACTTCGAGCGAAGCGTTGTAGCTATCGTCCGCGTTCGGAAACGTCGCCCGCATCGTGACGGCGGCTTCTTCGAGCTGGTGCACGGCCATCTGACCGACCCGCGCCGAGATGTCGTCCATCAGTTGTCGCGACAACACGTCGACCGCTTGCAAGCCGGTGTACAGCGAAGTACCCGCGATGACCAGGGCCGGAATTACGATCAATAAGACGAATGGAACGGTGAGCAGCGTGCGCAGCCGCATCGGGCGACGCGTTGACGCAGCGGCCGCGCTGCTAACGTCGCCTGCGGCAATAGTGACGGGTTCAGTCCTGAAGGGTGTCGGCATGGCGCTGGGTGGCTGGGCGGCCAGCGCCGCCGCTCACAAACCTGGAAAAATCAGAAAAAGTGTGAGCCAGTTTTACCACTGGCGCGCGGCAGCCGCGCGCCAGTGGGCGACCAAACTATTCCCAGAACTCGCGCAATTTGTCGAAGAAGCCTTTTTGTTTCGGGCTTTGCTTCGAGGCGTTTTTCTCGCGAATTTCTTCGAACTCGCGCAGCAGCTCTTTTTGCCTGGACGTCAGGCTCACCGGCGTTTCAATCTGCACATGACAGAACAAATCCCCAGTGACGCTGCCGCGAACCGGGCGAATGCCCTTGTTCTTCAGGCGGAAGACCTGGCCGGACTGAGTCTCGGATGGGATTTTGAGTAAAGCCTTGCCGTCGAGGGTCGGGATTTCGAGTTCACCCCCGAGTGCAGCGGTCGAAAACGAAATCGGCATTTCGCAGTGCAGGTCCGCTGCGTCGCGCTGGAAAACCGCGTGTGGTTTGAGCTGCACGACAACATACAAATCACCCGCTGGGCCGCCATTGGTGCCCGCCTCGCCCTCGCCCGACAGGCGGATACGATCATCGGTATCGACACCGGCCGGAATTTTGACTTCCAGCGTTTTCGAGGTTTTCTTGGAGCCTGCGCCATTACACGCCTTGCACGGATGCTTGATGATCTTGCCGCTGCCGCGACATTGCGGACAGGTTTGCTGCACCGAGAAAAAGCCCTGTGATACGCGAACAACGCCCGCGCCTTTACACGTGGGGCAAGTCTCCGGATCATGACCTTTTTCCGCGCCGGTGCCGTGACACACTTCGCAGGTCTCAGTGCTCGGGATACGCAGCTTGGTCGTGGTGCCACGCGCGGCTTCTTCCAGCGTGATTTCAAGGTTGTAGCGCAGATCAGAGCCGCGGAACGGCGAATCTGCGCGCTGCTGACGACCGCCGCCCCGGTTACCGCCAAAAATCTCACCAAAGATGTCACCGAACGCATCGCCGAAGTTGCCGCCCGCAAAGCCCGCGCCTGCCGCTGATTGCGGATCAACACCCGCATGGCCGTACTGGTCATAAGCAGCACGTTTCTTGGGGTCGGAGAGCATTTCGTAGGCTTCTTTTGCCTCTTTGAAATTTTCCTCGGACGTCTTGTCGCCCGGATTGCGATCCGGGTGATATTTCATCGCGAGTTTGCGGTAAGCCTTTTTGATGTCGTCGTCAGATGCTGATTTCTCGACCCCGAGAAGGCTGTAGAAGTCTTTTTTTGCCATTTTTTATCGTGCGAAGCCTCGGCAGAACATGCTGCAAGGCGCAGAAACCGTTGTGTTGGTGTGGATTTGGGGCTTGAAGGTCGACTTTCAAGCGTTTGCAGCGAGCCCCGGCGATTCGCGAAAGCTCACCGCCCCGAATTCTGCCGGAAGCGGCTCCCACCGCAATTGCATTCGGACGATGACAGCGTCAGGAACGGCGTGGATGTTGCCCCAAAGGCCCGTGCATTCAACAAAGCAAATCGACCTGCCCGCTAGTCGGGCCGCGCCGACAACGGCCGCCATTTCCCACAAGCGGACATGGGTGTTAGCGATTACTACGCGCCGCCCCGCCCGCATCGCATCGAGGGCGTCTCTGGCAACGATGGCGTGCGCATCTGCAACTCGCGCCGGATCGAATCGATATGCGCCGTCAACCACAAAGTGCTCATCGGCTTCGAGATGCAAAAACCCGAACTCGTCAGCAAGACGTGTTGCGAACGTGCTTTTCCCGCTACCGGGCAAACCACGCAGGATCACGCAATCAAATTTGGCCTCCGGACGCTCCATTTACACCCTTTTTACAGAACAGAGGTCACAATTGTCGCCACCTTTACGCCGATCAGCCTACGCTTCCGTCCGTGTTGTTAATTTTGATTCAACCTTGAACTCACTCCGGTCACACACCGCGACGCACTCTCCTGCAATTCCCTCCCCCTGGCAGCCGTACACTGGCGCGGTCATGTCATGTGCACTCACCGCGCTTGTCGCATGGCCGCTTGCGAAGTGGCTTGATCTTGCCAACATCGTGATGCTCTTTTTGCTGACCGTTGTCGCGGTTGCTGTGCGGTTTGGTCGTCGTCCGGCGATTGTTGCAGCCTTTCTCAGCGTGGCGTTGTTTGATTTCCTGTTCGTGCCGCCACAGTTCTCATTTGCCGTAAACGACGTACAGTACCTGGTGACCTTTGCTGTCATGCTCGTGGTAGCGCTGACCGTTGGGCATTTGACGACGGCGTTGCGAACGCGCGCTGATGATGCGCAGGCTCGCGCCGTCGAACAGCACGCGCTGTATCGGCTTGCACAAACACTCGCTGGCACTTTGACCGTGGAGCAAAGCGTCGATGCCGTAAGCGACTTCGTAGGCGAACGCTTTGCCGCTCGGGTCGTGCTGCTTCTGCCTGGCGCTGGCGGGAAGAGTGACCTGCAACCCGTAGCTCTAGCGAATCACTATGAACTCTCCGGCGCCGAACGTGCCGCCGCCGAAGCTGTATTTGAATCCTCAGAGCCCATCGACGCAAGCGACTTGGGTCTCGACGGCGACGAGCGCCTGTTGCTGTGCATGCGCGGCACCACGCGCCATCGCGGTGTCGTCATTTTCGCGGCGTCCGAGCCACTGGCAAAACACAAGGACATCCTGCAGGCCGTCACCTCAATCCTCGCCACAGCCATTGAACGCCTGCATTACGTCGATGTCGCTGGCAAAGCTGAGCTCGCGATGCAGGCCGAGCGCCTGCGCAGCAGCATTCTCGCGGCACTGTCGCACGATGTACGCACGCCGCTCACCGCGCTGATTGGCCTGGCCGATTCCCTGCAGCGCATGGCGCCACCCCTGGGCCCAGAGCAGGCCGAAACCGCTCGGGCCATCAGCCAGGAAGC
>JAYWAQ010000121.1:0-6625 GCA_043782305.1 Burkholderiales bacterium | reverse complement strand
TCTCCAAAGCGACAGGCCGTCAGCTTGCGAAGATCGCCGCGCGCTGCATGGCGGGCCAATCGCTCAAGTCGCAAGGCATTGTGGGCGAAGCATTGCCCCCATATTTCTCGGTGAAAGAAGCCGTCTTCCCGTTCAACAAATTCCCCGGTGTCGATACGATTCTCGGGCCGGAAATGAAGAGCACGGGCGAAGTGATGGGGGTTGGCTACAGCTTCGCCGAAGCCTTCGAAAAATCGCAGCTGGCCGCTGGGACGCGTCTGCCGACAAGTGGCAAAGTGTTTCTGTCGGTCAAACAGGCCGACAAGGCCAAGATTGGCGAAGTCGCGCGGATACTGCATGAAGTTGGCTTTGTGCTGGTAGCGACCAAAGGCACGGCATCGGCCGTCGCCGGAGCCGGAGTTCCGGTTGAAATCGTGAAAAAAGTGCAGGAAGGCCGTCCCAACATCGTTGACATGATCAAGGACGGTCAGCTCGCGCTCGTGATCAACACGGTGGAAGAAAAGCGCGGCGCTGTCGCCGACAGCTCCTACATCCGCCGTGCCGCGCTCGCGGCGCGCCTGCCGATTTACACCACCATTGCCGGTGCAAAAGCCGCGGCGATGGGCATTCAGGACGGCCCCGAGCTAACCCCATACCCGTTGCAGTCCCTGCTGAAAGAAGTTGTAGTACAGTAGAAGTGTTAACGCAGTTCCTGACTTTGGCCCGCCGAGAGCGAAACCGGCGGGCTTTGTTTTTTGTCCTCGCTCCTTCGCATTCGGGGGCAGGAAAGACCTAGAAGACCCAAAAAAATGAGCACAATCCCCCTAACCAAAGTCGGCGCAGAACAACTCAAGGCTGAACTGCATCGCCTGAAGACGGTTGACCGTATCGAGACCTCGCGCGCGATTGGCGAGGCACGCCTGCAAGGCGACATCAGCGAAAACGCCGAATACGAAGCCGCGAAAGAAAAGCAATCCTTCATCGAGGGCCGCATTCAGGAAATCGAAGGCAAGCTCGGCAACGCGCAGGTGATTGACCCTAAAACCATCAACTCTGAAGGCAAAGTCGTCTTCGGTGCCACGGTCGAATACGAAGACTGCGACACCGAAAAGCGCTCCACTTACCAAATCGTCGGCGAAGACGAAGCCGATTTCAAGATCGGCAAGATTTCGATCGGCTCGCCGCTAGCCCGCGCTTTCATCGGCAAGTCCGCCGGTGACGTGGTCGAGGTGCAGGCTCCGGGCGGTGCCCGCGATGTCGAGATCGTTAGCGTTCGCTACATCTGACCGGCAGCGTTACGGGGCGCAATACGATTGCGCCCGACGTTGGCATTAAACCGCCAACAACTCCACATCAAACATCAGCGTCGCATTCGGCGGAATCACGCCGCCCGCGCCGCGTGCGCCGTAGCCTAGCTCGGACGGGATGATCAGCGTGCGTGCGCCGCCGATTTTCATGCCCTGCACGCCTTCGTCCCAGCCTTTGATGACGTGGCCGGCACCGAGCGGAAATGAAAACGGGTCGCCGCGATCCTTGCTGGAGTCGAATTTCTCGCCTTTGACGCCATCGTTGAATAGCCAGCCCGTGTAGTGCACGCTGACGTGTGCGCCTGCGTTGGCTTCGGCACCGGTGCCGATGGAGGTGTCGTCGAACTGGAGTCCGGAAGCGGTGGTTTGCATGGTGATAGTTTGACGCGAAATTACGCGAATTTACAAAGATGATAATCGTAGCAGCGTTGGCAACATCGTTGGCCATAGAAGCAAGACACGGCGTCAAAACCAAAGTTCATTGGCCCGCGTAGAACCCACCGGCCTTGGCGCTGTCACGCTTAAATTTCAGAAAAATCGGGTGAGTTCATGAAAAAGTTTTCCCTCAAGCTCGTCGCGGGCAGTCTGCTCGCGGCGGCGGCGTTGGGGACTGTCCCCACGCTTGCGCAGACGGCAGTGCCCGCTCCGGCACCCGATTCACCGGAAGCGAAATTCGGCGTATCACCCGGCCCCGGTATGAGTGGGCGGCTCTTGGCGACGGGCGGTGTGTCAACGATTGAAGGCTCGGGCGGCGGCGGGCTCGGCACCTGGGCGCTGATTACGGGTTACGGCACTGACAAGCAGATCGGCGCGAACGCTCACTACACCATTGCCAAAACCAGGGATTACGGCCTGCAAACGGGCGGCGTCGCCATTGGCTTGTATGACCGCGTGGAGCTGTCGTACGCCAATCAGCAGTTTGATACGAAGGACGTGCTGGTCGCAATCAGCCCGACGCTGCGTGGCTACAAATTGAAGCAGGACGTGTTTGGTCTTAAGGTCAAAGTGGTTGGTGACGCCATTTATGATCAGGACACATGGATGCCGCAGGTTTCGGTGGGCCTGCAGTACAAGGACAACAAGGACGGCACGGTGATCCCGTTCCTGAACGGCGCACTGGCGGCGCTCAAACCCGACATCAGGAATAGCGGCACGGATTTCTATGTCGCCGTGAGCAAGCTCTACCTGGACAAAAGCATTCTGGTGAACGGCACGGTGCGCTTCACCAAAGCCAATCAGTACGGATTGCTTGGCTTCGGCGGGCCGGCCGGCCATCGCTACCGCCCCGAGTTTGAGGGCTCGATTGCGTACCTGTTCCGCCGTGATTTCGTGGTCGGGGCCGAGGTGCGTACCAAGCGTGGCAATCTCGCGAACCCGGCGTTGAATCTTGGCGAACAGACGGCGTTTGACATATTCGCCGCATATTTTCCGACCAAAAACGTGTCGATCACGGCGGCCTACGTCGATCTCGGCCAGATCGTGGGCGCGCTCACGGCGAACAAGCGGCAGAGCGGCGCGTATTTGTCGGTGCAGGCTGGTTTCTAGCCGAGCTGTGGGTAATGGGTAGGGCGGATACTGCTCGCCTCGTGAATGTCTTGGCGCAGGCCACTTATGTTTGCGCTGCGCGATGCGCACAAGGCGGGCACTGCTGTCTTACCAGTACAGCTTTTAGCCAGAATCACGGTTGCACGGAAGCTAAGCTCGCAAAACGTCGAAAACCGACAAATGCCATGCAACCGCTTTAGCCCCCGAGGATTAGGCATTTCCGAGAAAAGCTGTAACTTTCCAGGAGACGCATTTCCCTCGTCGCCCGTCCGTCGCTATTCAGCAACAAACTCCCGCCTATAATCGCCTAGCTTGTCGTCCCTGCCAGTTGTAAGGGCAAGGCGACAGCGGTGCGGAATTTCGCGGGCCAAGTGCTGGAGGACGCTGCTTTGTAAAAAAGCGGCGTAGCAATCCCCAAGTACGGAAGCCGTGCCGCGAGTACGTTATTCGATCAATAAAAGGGAGATCCAACAATATGTCAGCCAACACCTGGCTCATCATCTCGCTCGTCTGCGGTGCAGCGGCGATTTTCTACGGGGTCGTATCGATTTCGTGGATCAACGGCCTCTCGGCCGGCAATGCGCGCATGCAGGAAATCGCGGGAGCCATTCAGGCCGGCGCAAAAGCCTACCTGACGCGGCAATACCGCACCATCACCATCATCGGCGTCGTTCTCGCCATCGTGATCTTTTTCTTCCTCGGTGCAAAAACCGCCATCGGCTTCGTGCTCGGGGCGGTGCTCTCGGGCGCGGCGGGCTTCATCGGCATGAATGTGTCGGTGCGGGCCAACGTGAGGACAGCTGAGGCCGCTCGCTCGGGCATCAACGCTGCGCTGGCCGTTGCCTTCCGCGGCGGCGCGATCACCGGCATGCTGGTGGTCGGTCTCGGTCTGCTCGGTGTCACCGGCTTTTACTGGTTCCTGATTGGAACGGCTGAGCACTCGCCGAACATGATGAAAGAAGGCCTGCACAACCTCATGAGCCCGCTCATCGGTTTTGCTTTCGGCTCATCGCTCATCTCCATCTTCGCCCGTCTTGGCGGCGGAATCTTCACCAAGGGCGCGGACGTCGGCGCTGACCTCGTCGGCAAAGTCGAAGCGGGCATTCCTGAGGATGACCCCAGGAACCCTGCCGTGATCGCCGACAACGTGGGCGACAACGTGGGCGATTGCGCCGGTATGGCGGCTGACCTGTTCGAGACTTATGCCGTGACCATCATCGCCACGATGCTGCTCGGCGCGCTGCTCATGAAGTCCAGCGCTGCTGCGGCTGCTGTTTACCCACTCGCGCTCGGCGCAGTGTCGATCATCGCGTCGATCATCGGCTGCTACTTCGTGAAATACAGCGGCACCGGCAAGATCATGAACGCGCTGTACAAGGGCTTGACCGTTGCGGCAGTCCTCTCGCTCATCGCATTCTTTTTCGTCACCAATGCAGTCTTCGAAGGCGTGGATCTGGGCGCTGGCGTGACCACGATGAAGCTCTTCGGCGCTTGCGTCGTCGGTATCGTGCTGACCGCCGCGCTCGTGCTCATCACCGAGTACTATACCGCGACCGAATACGCGCCCGTCAAGCACGTTGCGCAAGCCTCCACCACAGGCCACGCAACCAACATCATCGCTGGTATCGGCATCTCGATGAAGTCCACCGGCTACCCGGTGATCGCGGTTTGTATCGCGATCCTCGCGGCGTACTGGTGCGGCGGCCTTTACGGTATCGCGGTCGCGGCTACGGCCATGCTCTCGATGGCCGGTATCGTCGTCGCGCTGGACGCGTACGGCCCGATCACCGACAACGCCGGCGGCATCGCCGAAATGGCCGAGCTGCCCAAGGAAGTTCGCGCTGTCACCGATCCGCTGGACGCTGTGGGCAACACGACCAAAGCCGTCACCAAGGGCTACGCCATCGGTTCCGCTGGTCTCGCCGCACTCGTTCTGTTCGCGGACTACACCCACGGCCTTGAGAGCCGCGGCATCTCGGCCAACTTCGACTTGTCGAATCACATGGTCATCGTCGGCCTCTTCATCGGCGGCCTGATTCCTTACCTCTTCGGCGCCATGGCGATGGAAGCGGTGGGACGAGCAGCAGGCTCGGTTGTCGTAGAAGTACGTCGTCAGTTCGCTGACGGCCAAATCATGGCTGGCAAGAGGAAGCCCGATTACAGCGCAGCGGTCGACATGCTGACCACCTCCGCGATCAAGGAAATGATCATTCCGTCGCTATTACCGGTCGGCGTGCCGATCCTGGTTGGCCTCATCCTCGGACCTGCGGCACTTGGCGGCCTCTTGATGGGCACCATCATTACCGGCCTCTTCGTCGCGATCTCCATGTGTACCGGCGGCGGTGCCTGGGACAACGCCAAGAAATACATTGAAGACGGCCACCACGGCGGCAAAGGCTCCGACGCTCACAAAGCGGCGGTGACCGGCGACACCGTGGGCGATCCGTACAAGGACACCGCAGGCCCGGCCGTCAATCCGCTCATCAAGATCATCAACATCGTGGCGCTCCTGATCGTGCCCCTCGTTGCGCAGGTTCATGGGGGTAAGGATGCGGGCGCGATGCCAAGCCATAGCGCAGCCCCGGCGGCGGTTGTGGCTGCTGCTCCGGCAGTAGTTGCGGCAGCACCAGCTCCGACCGCAGCGGTCACGGCACCAGTGACCGCAGCTCCCGCTGCCGCGACCACGGTAGGCGACGGCGGCTCGTTCGTCGTCACCGGTAAAGCTGATGGCGCGAATTCAAACGGCCTCATGAAGGTTTACTTCGCCAGCGGCTCCGCAGCACTACCGGCCGATGCCGACAAAGGCGTCGCGGAGTTGGTGGGCTACTTCAAGGCCAAACCCAACGGCAAACTCGCGTTGAGCGGTTTCGTTGATCCCAGCGGCGACCCCGCCAAGAACGCCGAAATCGCCAAACAACGCGCCTTCGCAGTCCGCGACGCGTTCAAGGGTGCAGGAGTAGCCGAAGACAAAATCGAACTGCAAAAACCAACCGACATCACCGCTGGTTCTACCAGTGCGGCTGAGGGTCGGCGAGTGGAAGTCAGCTTGCAGTAGCTAGCAACTGACCTATCGAAAAAGCCACCTTCGGGTGGCTTTTTTGTCGGCGCGAACAGCGAGACCTACGCCAACCTAAGAACTCGAAACAACCTTCAACACTTCGCGAAGATCGCCACCGGTATAACTCGGGCGCGGCCCAATCGCTTCATAAGGCAGTCCTTGTCGATTCACCCAGAGCGTGGTGAAGCCAAACCACGTAGCCCCTAGCGCGTCCCATGCGTTGCTCGAGACGAAGAGAATTTCTTCCGGTTTTACCGGGATGACCTGCTGCACGAGCCCGTAGCTCTCGGGCGATGTTTTGAAGCGGCGAATCGTTTCTATGGAGAGAACGTGATCGAGCAGGTCGTTCATGCCAGCGCTCATCACCGCCGAATCGAGCATGTCGCGGCTGCCGTTGGAGAGGATAGCGGTGGTGATGCCTTGTGCCTTCAGCGCTTGCAGCACACCCATGTTTTCCGGGAAGGCGGTGAGATGCGCATACTGCTGCATTAGCGCCTCAATGCTGGCGTCTGCGGCATCGAGTTTGAGGCGTGACAGCGTGTATTGAAGCGACAGCCGCGTTATGTCCCAGAACGATTGGTAATGCTTGCTACCGCCCGCTGAATGCGGGTCGGACATGGTGATGAGTCGCGTGTATTCGATCTGTTTGTCGCGCCACGCACTCGCTATGGCCGCACCTTGTCCGGGGTAGAGTTTTTCCGCCAGCGCGCTAATGGAATAGACGTCAAACAGCGTG
>JAYWAQ010000120.1:0-6631 GCA_043782305.1 Burkholderiales bacterium | reverse complement strand
GTGAGCGCCTCGGTCAAGACTTTGGTGCTGACCGGCGCTGAAACGCGCATGAGCCTGAGCGGGCCCGCGCCCTCGAAGGCGGCAAGCAAAAAAGCCCTTGCCGCGCCCATGGCAGCGGCAATCACGCCGCTGGGTGCGCACGAGCTGCACGGAAAACGCAGCTTTCTCAATCTTGAAGGCGTCAAGGGTGAGGGCGATTTGCCAGTGTTTGATGTGTTCGTCAATTTACCCAAAAAACACACGGCCAAAGACCTCAGCATGCATCAGGTTGGTTCGATGCCGGTGTTCGGCATCCAGGCCGCGTCGAAGGCGAGTGATACCCACACCGGTGACGGCCTGCATTTTGTGCTCGACATCACGCCCTCCATTGATCGCCTCAAAGCTGAAGGGCTATGGGATCCTGGTCAGCTCGACATCAGCTTTTTACCGAGGCAGGCATTGAAGGCCAAAGCCAAAATCAGCGTTGACCGGGTGAGCCTTTACACCAAATAATGTCCGCCCAGTCTAATGATGACCTGGCGTTCCGAATCCATTCAGCGATTTCGTGACGACGCCGTCGTCTGGCGTGCTCACCATCCCGAGTGGTGGTCGCTGTTGATCGCTCTGGCCGCCTGGGGCTGGCTGCTTGGCAACGTGGAGTTGCAGCGAGCGGTATGGCTGGGTGATGTTGTCACCGCATCGTGGCCGCGTTTTTTGCTGGACGGTGTTTTTGCACCGCTGTGTTCTGCTGTCAATAACCAGACCGCCAGTTTTGACCAGAGATGGCTGGCTTGGCTGCTGATGGTGGTGGCGACGATGTTCCCTGGCCAGGTTAATTCTGTGCGTTTAACCGCATTTGCCAGTTTTGACTGGCGTCGCCATTTGGCGGTATCGGAGTTTCTCTTCGGCTACCTCGGGGTCTGGGCGATGGTTGGCGCGGCGGGGCTGGCAATGTCGATACAGTTTGCACAGGCCAACCTGTCGCTGGCGGCCCTGGTTCTGCTGATTTGCGGATGGGAATTGACCAGAACCAAACGCCGCGCCTGGATGCAATGCCATCGCGTACCGATCTTGCGACCCACAGGCCACGCTGCGGACCTGAGTTGCCTTAGGTGGGGTGTAGTGCAGGGCATCGGGTGTGTGGGCAGTTGCTGGGCCTTGATGCTGCCGATGTTGTTGCCAAACCACCCGCCTTTGATGATGTGGCTAGCCTTCGTGTTGGTGATGTTGCAGCGCTTTCTGATCGACCCGGCTGGGCGACGGTATCGACTTGTCGTAGCGTCCGTCGCCATCATCGCGGCGATCCACTTGACCGGCAGTCCGCCATGACTGTTTCCATCGTCAACTTGGTCGAAGACATGTCGGGTAACGAACTGCAATCGGCGAAATAGGCTCGCTAAGGGCCAGATTCACCACGAGCCGAGAAGGCAACGATAATGACGGGTATCGCTTTGCTCAATTCACCCTACGCGCCACCATGAACTCCCGAATCTTCATTGCTTCCCTCGCTTGCGTATCCCTCGCAAGCGTCGCCAGCGCCCAGACCTGGCCGACAAAACCCGTCCGCATCGTCATCCCCGCGCCTGCTGGCTCGTCGCTGGATTTTGTCGCCCGCGTGCTTGGCGACAAGCTCAAGGACAAATGGGGGCAGGCCGTGGTGGTTGATCCGAAGCCGGGGGCGGGCGGCATGATCGGTGTTGATATTGCCGCGAAGGCCACCGACAACCACACGCTGGTCGTCGGCTTCCCCGGCCCGACCGCGTTTGCGCCCTTCATGTACAAAAAAGTGCCGTACGACGTGGTTAAAGATCTGGTGCCGATCGTCGTGACGACGACGCAACCGAACGTGCTCGCCATCAATGCGGCGCTGCCGGTGAAGACCGTGGCGGAGCTGATCGCCTACGGCAAAGCCAATCCCGGCAAGCTCTCGTACGCGAGCGTGGGAAATGGCTCGTCGTCGCATCTGGCGATGGAATTGTTCAAAACCGAAGCGGGTTTTGAGGCGCAACACATCCCGT
Source organism: Burkholderiales bacterium (assembly GCA_043782305.1). Lineage (GTDB taxonomy): Bacteria > Pseudomonadota > Gammaproteobacteria > Burkholderiales > Casimicrobiaceae > Casimicrobium. The sequence continues at coordinate 4,634 of JAYWAQ010000120.1, read as the reverse complement.
TCAACGGCTCGCCACCGGCCGCGTTATCCACCGCTAACGGCGACACGCAACTCCTGTTTGCGGTCGCCTCCGGCATCGCGCCGCACGTCCAAAGCGGCAAGATTCGTCAGATCGCCGTAACCAGCGCCGGGAGGTTTGATTCGCTCAAGGATTTGCCGAGCATCTCGGAATCGGTGAAAGGGTTTGAAGCGGTCGCCTGGAACGGCCTGTTCGGCCCGTCGACGATGCCCGCCGACATCGTCGCCAAAATCAACGCCGATGTGAACGCCGTGCTAGCTGACCCCGCGATCCGCGAGCGCCTCATCGCCGCAGGAATGGCACCCGGCGGCGGAACGTCCGCCGCGTTTCGGGCCGTGCTCGACGCTGACATGAAAAAATGGGGTGGAATTATCAAGCGGTTGGGAATACAGCTTGATTAGGAAAGCCCCATTCTAATTGGGCGTAGTGGCTAAAAACGGGAAAAGTCGGTTTTAATCGTTTATCGCATTCCGCCCATATTAAATGGTCGTTTCATCGAAAAGCTGATGCGCTAACTCACGGGTAACGAGTTGCGCATCCGGACCCAAGTTTGCGACTTGAACCTTCTTGCTCGCATCCCTCTAGAGTCAAAAGCGCTGGCTACTGCGCCTGCAGATTGATCGATTTGGCAATCGCCACGCCGATAGTGGCTTCTTTCTTGTAGAAGCTGTCGAGTTGCGTGAGGCTCATGGGCTCAGCGATTACGGTGCCGGACGCTTCAATGCTCTCGCGCGTTTTTGCGTTGGTCAGGCCTGCATAGACCGCCTTATGAATCGCGGTCATTTGCGCCTCGGGCGTTTTTGGACTGGCCTGAATGCCAATCCAGATGCTGAACACGTAGTCCTCGAAGCCCTTGGTGTTGCGTGCGGGTGGCAGCTTGGGCAGGCGCGCTATCGACTGTGGGGACGCGACGGCCAGCAGCTTGATCTGGCCGCCCTCCGCAGCTCCGAGCACCGGCCCCACCATCGGCACGACGGCAAAATCAATGACGCCACCCATCAGGTCTTTGAGGTACGGAGCCAGACCGTTGTACGGGGCGTGCAGGCCTTTTGCACCCGAGATTTGCAGGGCCTTTTCTGCCATCAAGTGATAAAGCGAACCGACGCCAGTGGAGCCGAAACTCAAGGGCTTGTCGCTCTTTTTAGCGAGTGCGACAAACTCTTCGAGCGTGTTCACGGGCAGGTCTTTCCGGACAGCAATCGCCAGTGGCGTGTGCCCGACGAGCGCGACCATGCGCATGTCTTCTGGCTTGTTTTTGGCTGCGGCAACGCCCAGCGGCGTGTAGATCAGTTCCAGCGGCGAGCCCGCGAGAAGCGTATAGCCGTCGGGCGCGGCATTGGCTGCTTTCATCACTCCCAAAGAGCCTCCGACGCCCACCACGTTTTCAACGATGATGGTCTGGCCCAAAGGCTCTTGCATGCTGCGCGCCACCATGCGTCCAATCACATCCGAGCCGCCGCCCGCCGGGAAGGCGACGATCATGGTCAGGGGTTTGCTGGGAAAGGTTTGCGCGCTGACCGATGGCGATAGCGTTAGCGCGATCATGGCGACGGCTGTGCTCGCAGCCAGCAAGGTCGTGTTCCAGGGTTTCATAGTTTCTCCTTCGGGTTTGATATTGGGTGCTTGTTAGAGTGAATAGGTCGGGGTGAGTTATTCCGCTGCTGACCGGGCAGCGGGTGTCGTCGAAATGGGTTTATGGCCGGTTGCGCCAGTCGCGCCAACGGCACCGCAGAACGCAAAATCGACCTCGGGCGCCAGGCCACTGACGATGCGGGCGATGCTCTTGCCCGAACCGCACGCATGCGTCCAGCCCAGCGTGCCGTGGCCTGTGTTGAGATAAAAATTGGGCAGCCTGCTTTTGCCAATGATCGGGACGTTGCTCGGTGTGGCAGGACGCAAACCGGTCCAGAAACTGGCCTGCGTAGCATCGCCAGCGCCCGGGAAAAGCTGCTCGACGCGGCGTACGATGGCTTCGCAGCGCACACGATTCAAGTCACGGTCATAGCCGTTCAATTCCGCAGTGCCTGCGATGCGAAGGCGATCACTGTCCGGTCCGGTCAGGCGTGAGAACACAAGCTTGTATTCATCATCGGTGAGGCTCACTTGATGCGCCATGTTCGCGTCTTTCACCGGCATGGTGACGGAGTAGCCCTTGGCTGGATAAATCGGCAGGCGAATGCCCAAAGGCGCTGCATAGATCGGGCTCAGACTGCCCATGGCGAGCACGTAAGCATCCGCACGCAGGCGCTGAAAACGGCCTTCGCTGTCGGTCGCCTCGACATGATCGATTTGGCCACCCGCTTCGCGCAGTGCGGTGACGGTGTGGCTCATCAAAAATTTCACGCCCGCCGTCTCACAGAGCTTGACCAGCTCGCGTGCAAAACGATTGGCATCGCCGGATTCATCTTCAGCGGTGTAGGTCGCCCCCGCCAGTTGCGGGCGAATATGGCGCAGCGCTGGCTCAAGCTTCACCGCCTCGTCAGCGCTGATCACCTGCCGCTCGCAGCCGAGCGCGCGCATTTGCTCGGCGGGCGCGAGCGACGCGTCAAACTCTTTTTGTGAGGTGTAGAAATGCAATATGCCCTGCGTGCGCTGGTCGTATTGCAAGCCCGTGCTGCGGCGCAATTCCTGCAACGTGTCGCGGCTGTAGGTACCCAAACGTACGATTTGCTCGATGTTGTGGCGCGTGCGCGCGGGCGTGCATTCGCGTATGAACTGCAAGCCCCACAGCCACTGGCGCATGTCCGCACGAATGCGAAACAGGAGCGGTGCATCTTCCTTGCCGAGCCATTGCAGCACCTTTAGCGGCGCGCTAGGATTCGCCCACGGTTCGGCGTGGCTCACCGAGATTTGGCCGCCGTTGGCGAAGCTGGTTTCGGCGGCGGGATTGGCCTGGCGATCTACGACGGTGACATCGTGGCCGAGCCGAGACAGGTAATACGCCGAGCTGACACCGAGCAGCCCGCTACCAAGGATGAGTACATGCATTTGAGAGCCTTTGAAGCGTTGACAGAGGAGCAGGTGTGCAATCGGCGCAGGCGCTACTCAAAAACGTAGCAACTGCGCGTCGTCCAAACCTTGCCGCTCCCCCTGTCCTCGATACCTGAGAGATTCACGCGTCGCCATTTCGGCTTCGCGTTTGCTCCTTCGGTGCGCCCCTATCACGATGAACGATGACGAGGGCGGCTCTCCAGACGGCTTCAAAAAGTCTTGCAGTGGTGGTGACCTGAGCGTTTATGGGAGTTTGCGCCTTCGGTGGATGTGCGATGCAAAATATTGCACATCACTCTCCTGCATAAATGCAGTATAGTGCATTTAATCGAACGTGACAAGCCCATCGACCCGAAAACTTGCGGCGCTGAAGTTCCGGCTGCAGGATTTGACTTGCGCCAGCTGTGATCGGCTTGCGCATCTGCGTGGCGCACAAAAGAAAAAGCCCGCAAGGCAAGCCATGCGGGCTGAGGGACAACAAGGTCGCTAATTTGGAGGAGGGGGAAGCGGCCCTTGAGTCATCGTCACGGAGGACACTTGTAGTGTCTCATGACGAAGGGTGTCGCGGTACTACGCGTGTAGGTAGTATCGGCACGATCCCTGTTTCTACGGCCTTATGTCGCGCGTGCATCCTTTGCGAACGTCACGCGCGGGCCGAATCAGTATTACTTACGCTTAGGAGCAGCTTTAGCAGCGGCTTTAACTTGCGTACCAGCGTACTCAACGCCTTCTTTGGTTGCTTTGGCAACGGTTTCGAAAGCTGCCATTGACGTTTCAACGCCAGCTTTCATTGCGGACATGGCGTACTCAGCACCGGGAACGCCTTGTGGGGCGCTCTTGGCCATTTTGTCGATGTTGGCAACGAATGACTTGGCAGCGTCGGCAGCGTGAGCTTCAGCAAATTGCATCGCTTCGGTTTGCGCCGCAGAGATCATGTCGAGTGCTTGACGGCCCGTGGTGGTTGCCCACTCAGCTTTTTCTTCCATTTGCTTGGCGCGCAAAGGAACGAGGTCCTGAGGCGTTTTGACAGCAGCCAGAGCGTGCAGGTCAGCAGCGGTAGAAGCAGCGAAATCGTTGACTGCTTTAACGCCGAAAGCGGATGCCTTGGTGCTGTAAGCAACAGCAGCGTCAACGCCTTTGAGGACGTTGGCCAGGTAAGCGCGGTTCATTTCAGCAGCTTGTTCGAACATTGGGATCATGATGGTTTTCCTTTGGTAATGAGGTTGGGCAATTAAATTTGCGTATCAGCGGGGTGAGCCGCCAATCAAACTTATGTTGCAGCGCACAAACTGAATGTTAGGGGCACGGATATGACAAGTCAAGTACATTTTGTTGCGATGCAGCAATTTAGAGCCGTGACTACAAAAGTCGGTTTCAAACGAAGCGCTCTTCGGCGAGAGTTGTGCCTGCGCCGGTGAGCAAGGCCAGAGCGATAACCCCGGCGTAACCCGCGTTCAGAAAGGCTTTCGGCTGCACTACAATTGCGCACTGCACAAATAAGGGACAACAACGATGGCAACCAAAGCCGCTAATGGCGCTGCCCGTGGCGCGCGCTCCGCGATGCGCATCATCAAAAAGTACCCGAATCGTCGGCTCTACGACACGGCCACCAGCGGCTACATCAC
>JAYWAQ010000119.1:0-2381 GCA_043782305.1 Burkholderiales bacterium | reverse complement strand
CGAGCAAGCGAACTATTTTTGACGCGGCTTTTCCGGAGGCGTACGCGGCTGCTTTGCGTGAAAAAGTGGCTGCTGCCCTGAACAAACCGGCGGCTTTTTTTGCTGATTATTCGCTCGTTGTTGATAGCGCGCTCGGGGAAGGGCCTGAAGGGGGTGCGCCGTTCGCTTCGGAATTTCAGTCGACGTCACGAAATATGTCAGTGGTCAGGTGTTGCGACGCTGACTTCAAGCAAGCTGTTCAGAAGGCAGCCATTGGCACGGGCGTCATTGCAGTTCTTTCGTCGAATTTCGACAAGCTTGCCAACGTGCTGCGCCTGTCCGATGACAAGCAAGCTGCCGTTGGCGCAGCACGCAGCGAACCGGATGCTGTCGGAGCATTGCTCGTCTCGCGTGAGGCTGGTTCACCACCAATAATGCTCGCCGTCGTAAATGATGCCGCCGCCCTCTCACGTGCTGCGAAATTGCTGGCTGCAATGCCCGCGCTGAAATCAGGCGTTGTGAGTGTGAAGTAAGCTTCGCTGTCAACAATTTTCCCGTATTTCGCCATGATCACCGTCGACTATTGCAAACGCTTCGCCCGATACAACCGCTGGCAGAACCAGTCAGTTTATGCAGCAGCTGCCACACTGCCCGATGGCACGCGAAAGCGCAACATGGGGGCGTTTTTCAAAAGTATCCATGGCACGCTGAACCACATTCTGGTCGCTGACTACTTGTGGCTGTCGCGGCTTGACGGCGAGCCCTGCGCCGTTCGCGCACTCGACGAAGAACTGTACGGCGACTTCGATGAACTCCGAAAGCAGCGCGGCTTCACCGATGACCGTCTGGACCGCGTTGTCGCGGCACTGACCCACGAGCGACTTGCAGGCGATTTGACCTATCGCCGCATGAGCGGAAACAGTGATGAGGTCACGACGCCACTCGATCAGGTTTTCATGCATTTCTTCAACCATCAGACGCATCATCGCGGGCAGGTAACGACGCTCTTGATGCAGTGCGGCGTCGATGTGGGGCGAACCGATCTGGCATGGTTGCCAGCGGATTTTGCGTCGCCGGTGTTTGACCGATGAGAGTCGTTGAGTGCTGCGACGCGCCGACGTTGTGGCGTGAAGCCGAAGCATTTCTTTCACACGATCCGGCGAACCATACTCATCAGTTGAGTGCGATCAAACGCATTCTCGACCTAGGTGCGCGTGGCGGCGAACGCTTCTTTGCACTGCACGATGATCGGGCCATGTTGACGGGTAGCGCCGTGGTCGTTGATACGCAAACGCTGTTTCTGTCGGTGATGCCCCGTGATGTTGTCGCCTCGCTGGCAACACATTTGCGCGACGCCAACGTGCATTTGGCTGGCGTGATCGGGCGTCAGGATGTGCTCGATACTTTCGTTGTAACCTTCGCTCTGCCTGCAACGGTTCTCGTCAATCTGATGCTGTACCGACTAGAGGGTGATCCAGATTTTGGGCGCGCTACGGGCAAAGCACGTTTGGCAACGATGGATGACCTGTCGCTGTTGGTGGATTGGCATGACGCCTTCGAGCAGGAAGTCAGCATGATCAAGGTTCCGACGCCCCTTGGGGAACGTGTCGCTCGCAGAATTCGCGATCGGCAATTGACCCTCTGGATCGACGAGGGCGCGACGGTGTCGTTCGCTGGCGCGAACGCGTTGCCCGCTGCGTCAGCGCGTGTTGGCCCGGTTTACACGCCGCCCGAATTGCGCGGTCGGGGTTATGCGCAAGCCGTCACTGCGGCCGCGAGTTTGCGGGTGCAAAACGATGTACCGCGCACCGTTTTTCTATTCACTGACGCCGCCAATCCAGCGAGCAACAAAGCATATCAACGCATCGGTTTCCGCCACATTGCCGATCATGCGCACTGGCTGTTCAAGGCTGCTCAGTGAAATTCAACATCTACGGAAAGTTTCAGCTTGACGTTATTCGCGAAGCCGGTACGTGGGTCGCGTACCGATTGGAGCCCGGCAAGCGCATTGTGCTTCGAGACTTCGCGATTCCAGATTTTCTCGATGACGGCGAGCTCGCGATCTATCTGGACGACATTTATCATGAGATGGGTGGGCCAGACGAGCGCGTTACCCGGATGACTTAAGACGACAACCTGCCCTAAGCCCCGTACGTCAACTCCCGCGCTTTACCCCAAAAAATCCGGTAAACAAAGATCGTGTAACCGATGATCGCGGGCAGCGTGATGAGCGTTCCCACGAGCAGGATCACCAGCGAACTGGTCGCACTCGCGGCTTCCCACACGTTGAGCCGATCAATCACGACGTACGGATAAATGGAGTACGCGAGGCCGAGCGTCGCGAGGACTAAAACGAGCACCGTTGAAACAAATGCAACCCAGCCGTAACCCGCGTCAATGAT
>JAYWAQ010000118.1:0-6632 GCA_043782305.1 Burkholderiales bacterium | reverse complement strand
CCCTGCTTGCGATCGTTGCCGAGTCCGTCGGTGCGCCGCACGGAATCGCGGCGGGACAAGCGTGGGAATGCGAATCGACGGTATCGCTTGCGGCGTATCAGCAAGCGAAAACAGGCGCACTTTTTGTCGCTTCCACGATGGCGGGAGCGGCTGCGGCGGGGCATGATGCCAAGCCCTGGCGAGCGCTCGGCATGGCACTTGGCGAGGCCTATCAGGTGGCCGACGACTTGCATGATGCCGTCGATACCGAGGAAGAATTAGGCAAGCCCGTCGGGCGTGACGCGGCGCTGGGCCGCCCGAGCGCAGCAATTGACCTGGGAATCGCTGGGGCGGTACAGCGCTTGAATCTGCTCCTGGCCAATGCGGTTGATTCGATTCCGGAGTGTGCTGGTGCGACTCCCCTGCGCGCGGTCATCGCGGCAGAGGCCGGTCGGCTGATGCCCAAACGACTACGGCTTCGCGCGGCCTAGCGCCGCACGTTCCGGACATCGGCGCGGAGCGCTCGTTGCTGCAAAAACTGCTGGAGGCTCGCGACCGATTGCTGGTGAATCCGCGCTTTTCGCGCTTCGCCAGCAGCGTGCCCGGGCTGCGCTGGATTGCGCGTCGACGGGCACGTGCGGTGTTTGATCTGGTCGCCGGGTTTGTCTATTCCCAGGTGCTCCGCTCATGCGTTGAGCTGAAAATTTTCGCGCTCGTCTCAGCGCGTCGATTGACGCTGGCTGAACTGGCAACCGCCGTTAATTTGCCGCTCGATGCGTGCGAGCGATTGGTCACAGCGGCGGTCGCGTTGCGCCTGCTGGAGCGGCGTGCTGGCGGCATTGTCGGGCTAGGGGTTTTAGGGGCACCACTGCTTGCCAACGAGGCGATACAGAGCATGGTGCTGCATCACGCTGCGCTCTACAGCGATCTTGAGAACCCCGTGGCTCTGCTGCGTGGCGAACTCGCGGATACGAAAATGCGCCACTATTGGCCTTACGCGAGCGTCGATCATCCCGATCAATTGCGAGGCGATCAATCCTCGGCGTACAGCACGCTCATGTCGTCGACGCAATCGCTCATCGTTGATGAAGTGCTCGCTGCCTATTCGTTTCGCGGGCATGCCTGCCTGATGGATGTCGGCGGTGGCGAGGGTGTCTTTCTTCGGGGTGTCGGCACGCGCTGGCCGGAGTTGCAACTGCGGCTTTTTGACTTGCCGTCAGTCGTCGCCCGCGCGCACGACCCATTCGCCGCCAGCGGTTTCGCTGACCGGATAAGAACGACAGGCGGTGACTTCTTCAATGACCCGCTCCCACAGCACGCAGAAAGCGGTGCCGACATCGTCAGCCTCGTGCGGGTGTTGCATGATCACGATGACGCCCGTGTGGCGCATTTGCTGCGCGCTGTGGCAGCGGCATTGCCGGTGGGCGGGACGCTTCTGGTCGCTGAGCCACTTGCTGAAATTCCTGGCGCAGAAACGGTCGGCGGCGCCTATTTCGGCTTTTATTTCTTGGCGATGGGACGCGGCGAAGCCCGCAGTTTTGCCCGCCTTTCCGAGCTTATGAGCGACGCAGGATTTCGCGAAATTCGTCTGCTGCCAACACGCATTCCGCTTCAGACGAGCGTGATCGTCGCAAAGAAATCATAGCGACGACTTCCAATTGCTGCGACGCAGCGACGAAATTTCAACTAAATGTGTAAATATCAGTTGACACTTCGAAATGTCTTCATAGAATGACACTCAAGGGCTGCGGAAATGTCGACATTAGTTGACATGCATCAACAGCCCCGATCAGAGGAAAGAACTTGAACAGCGTCGCAGTCGTATTTCAGAAACCCGAGCAGCTAGCGCTTCAGTCGCTACCGCTGTCTGCGATGGGCGATGACGATGTGCTGGTTAACGTGACCCACAGTGCGATCAGCACGGGAACCGAGCGCCTACTCTGGACCGGTCGCATGCCGCAGTTTCCCGGAATGGGATATCCGCTGGTGCCGGGGTACGAATCGGTCGGCCGTATCGCTGACGCAGGTCGCAACGCCCAAGCCCGCATCGGCGATCTCGTGTATGTCCCGGGAGCCAAATGTTACGGGGAAGTACGCGGTCTGTTCGGAGGCTCAGCGTCGAAAGTCATCATTCCAGCAGCGAAGGCGATGCAGCTGGCGGACAGTCTGGCCGAAGAGGGCGTATTGCTCGCGCTGGCCGCCACTGCATACCACGTATCCGCCAATCAACAACAGCCCGACCTGATCGTTGGCCACGGCGTGCTCGGTCGGTTGATCGCTCGCATCGCTGTCGCCGCTGGCAAAAAACCGGTCGTTTGGGAAACCAACCCAACGCGAGCCACCGGTGCCGTTGGCTACACCGTCGTTAATCCCGCTGACGACAAAGACGCCCGGTATCACAGCATTTGCGACGTATCCGGCGACGCCGGTTTGCTCGACACCTTGATCGGTCGCCTGGCACCTGGCGGTGAGGTTGTGCTCGCTGGTTTCTACGAAGGCAATGTGTCCTTCGCATTCGCTCAGGCCTTCATGCGCGAAGCCCGTATTCGCATCGCCGCCCAATGGCAGCCAGCCGATCTCGTGGCCGTCAAAGGCCTTGCTGAATCGGGCGCGCTGTCGCTTGCCGGTCTCATCACACATCACGAGCAGGCGGACGACGCCGCTCGCGTTGACACGGCGTATCGCACCGCTTTCGGTGACGCGTCGTGCCTAAAAATGGTTCTTAACTGGAGTAGTCACGTATGAGTCAAGCCTGTAGTACGCCCACGGGCAGCTCACCTGTTTCCGCTGGAACGCCGATGACGTTCATGAAGCAAAACCTGCGCGCCGAAGCGGCGATTGAACCGGACAAGGTTTCCACGTCAGCCGTCACCAAAGAGACGCAGATCATTGCGATCTACGGCAAGGGCGGTATCGGCAAGAGCTTCACCCTCGCGAACCTCTCGTACATGATGGCGCAGCAGGGCAAAAAAGTGTTGCTCATCGGTTGCGACCCCAAGAGCGACACGACGTCGCTCTTGTTCGGCGGTCGCGCCTGCCCGACGATTATTGAGACGTCCGCCAAGAAAAAACTGGCCGGTGAACCGGTGGTCATCGGCGATGTGTGTTTCAAGCGTGATGGCGTGTTTGCGATGGAGCTGGGCGGACCGGAAGTCGGCCGTGGTTGTGGCGGTCGCGGCATCATCCATGGCTTCGAGCTGCTCGAAAAACTGGGCTTCCATGAGTGGGGTTTTGATTACGTATTGCTCGACTTTTTGGGCGACGTGGTGTGTGGCGGGTTTGGCTTGCCAATAGCTCGCGACATGTGCCAGAAGGTCATCGTGGTTGGGTCAAACGATTTGCAATCCTTGTACGTCGCCAACAACGTGTGTTCAGCCGTTGAATATTTCCGCAACCTCGGCGGCAACGTCGGCGTGGCTGGCATGGTGATCAACAAGGACGACCACACGGGTGAGGCACAAGCGTTCGCTGAACGCGTCGGCATCCCAGTGCTGGCCGCGATTCCAGCGGATGACGATATTCGCCGCAAGAGCGCGAACTACGAAATTATTGGTCGCCCCGAAACGCAGTGGGCGTCACTCTTTGAGACGCTCGCCGAGAACGTGGGCCTCGCGCCGCCGGTTCGTCCGAAGCCACTCACACAAGACCAATTGCTGGGCCTGTTCGCCAGTGATGTCGTCGGTCGCAACGTCGTGCTCGAGCCCGCCACGCAGTTTGACATGTGCGGCAAAACCGATCTCACCAAACAGTCGCTCGAAGTCGTTTACGACACGGTTTGAAGTAAGCAATACCCCAATGACCACAGAAGTAATCAATCCCGAAATCGCAGCACTTGAGCCCACCGTGGCGGTGCCTGCTGCATTGACGGGTGACGGTATGGGTTGCCACTCCGGCAAGGAGCAGATGGTTGCTGCGGCAAACGCAGCGGGCAAAAGCGCCGTGCTCAAACAGTACGCGAAAGACTATCCGCATAAGGCCGATGCTGGTCCGCATGATCAGCCGCAGTCGATGTGTCCCGCGTTCGGCAGCCTTCGTGTCGGTCTTCGCATGCGTCGCACGGCAACCGTGCTGTCCGGTTCGGCATGCTGCGTTTACGGTCTGACCTTTACCTCGCATTTTTATGGCGCACGCCGCACGGTCGGCTACGTTCCGTTCAACTCGGAAAGCCTCGTGACCGGCAAGCTGTTTGAGGACATTCGTGAAGCGACTTACAAGCTGGCTGATCCCGCGCTGTACGACGCAATCGTGCTGATCAATTTGTGTGTGCCCACGGCGTCTGGCGTGCCGCTTCAGTTGTTGCCTAAAGAGATCAACGGCGTGCGCATCATTGGCATTGATGTGCCCGGTTTTGGTGTGCCAACGCATGCTGAGGCGAAAGATGTGCTCGCCGGTGCGATGCTCAAATACGCTCGCACCGAAGCTGAAAATGGCCCGGTACAAGCGCCAAAAAATGGTCGCAGCGATAAGCCCACAGTCACGCTGCTCGGTGAAATGTTCCCGGTGGATCCGGTGCAGATCGGCATGATGCTGGCTCCGATGGGCCTGGCTGCGGGGCCTGTGGTGCCGACGCGCGAATGGCGCGAGCTGTATGCGGCGCTTGACTGTGCCGTTGTTGGCGCGATTCACCCGTTCTACACCGCAAGCGTGCGTGAGTTTCATGCTGCAGGCCGCACTGTGGTGGGCTCCGCGCCCGTTGGTGTGTCAGGTACGGAGGCCTGGTTGCAAGCGATCGGCGCTGCCGCAAACGTTGAGCAGGCAAAGATTGATGCGGCGAAAAATGCGCTCTTGCCGATGATCAAAGGCGCGATTGCCAAGTCGCCGATCAAGGGCCGGATCACGCTTTCCGGCTACGAAGGTTCGGAGCTGCTCGTCGCTCGGTTGCTGGTGGAAAGTGGCGCGGATGTCCGCTACGTCGGCACGGCCTGCCCGCGCACCGAATGGAGCGATCCTGATCGTGAATGGCTCGCCGCACACAACGTACATGTGCAGTTCCGCGCTTCGCTCGAGCAAGACCTCGCCGCAATGCGTGAGTTCGAGCCTGATCTCGCGATTGGGACGACGCCGGTCGTGCAAGCCGCGAAAGAAAAGATGATTCCCGCGCTGTACTTCACCAACCTGATTTCAGCGCGTCCGCTGATGGGTGTGGCTGGTGCAGGGTCGCTAGCGACAGTCATCAATTCAGCGCTCGGCAACAAGTCGCGCTTCCAGGAAATGCGTGAATTCTTCGACGGGGTCGGTGTCGGCGCAACCGCGGGCATCTGGCAAGACAAGCCGAACGATCACCCCGAGTTCCGTGCGCATTACAAGAAGCAGATGGCCGCTCAGGCCAAGGCTCGTAAAGCCGAGGAGATGATCTGATGCTGGTGCTCGATCATGATCGCGCGGGTGGCTACTGGGGCGCGGTGTACGTCTTCACCGCTGTCAAGGGTTTGCAGGTCATTATTGACGGTCCAGTGGGCTGCGAGAATTTGCCGGTCACCTCCGTGCTGCACTACACCGACGCATTGCCACCGCACGAGTTGCCTATTGTGGTGACGGGATTGGCCGAAGAGCAGCTTGGTCGTGAAGGTACCGAAGGCGCGATGAAAAAAGCGCATGCCGTGCTTGATCCAGATATGCCCGCGGTCGTCGTTACCGGCTCTATCGCCGAAATGATTGGCGGCGGCGTGACGCCGCAAGGCACCAATATTCAACGCTTCCTTCCGCGCACGATTGACGAGGATCAATGGCAGAGCGCGAACCGCGCGATGCTTTGGGTATTTGCGGAATACGGCTACAAGCGCGGCGTGCCGCCACCGCGTGAGCGTCCCGTCGGTGCAAAGCCACTGGTGAACATCATCGGGCCAGCGTATGGCATGTTCAACATGCCGAGCGACCTCGCCGAGATTCGTCGCCTAGTTGAAGGCATCGGCGCTGAAATTAATCTGACGTTCCCGCTCGGAACGCATCTGGCCGAAGTGCGCAACCTGACCGACGCCAAGGTCAACATCTGCATGTACCGCGAGTTCGGTCGGCTGCTCTGCGAATCGATGGAGCGGCCCTATCTGCAAGCGCCGATTGGTCTGCACAGCACGACTAAATTCTTGCGCAGTCTGGGCGAGTTGCTGGGTCTTGATCCTGAGCCCTTCATTGAGCGCGAGCGTCACACCACGATCAAACCGATCTGGGATTTGTGGCGTTCGGTGACGCAGGACTTCTTTGGTACGGCGAGCTTTGCTGTTGTCGCGACCGAGACCTATACCCGTGGCCTGCGCCACTTCCTCGAAGACGAGTTGGGCTTGCCCTGCAACTTTGCTGTGTCGCGAATTCCGGGCGCAAAGACTGACAACGAAAGCGTTCGTAAACTCATCAAGGAAAAGGCTCCGCTGATTCTTTTCGGCAGCTTTAACGAGCGCATGTATTCCGCGGAGACCGGAGGGCGCTGCGCATACATTCCTGCGTCGTTTCCGGGTGCAGTGATTCGTCGTCACACCGGCACACCGTTCATGGGTTACGGCGGTGCAACGTATGTGGTGCAAGAGGTTTGCAACGCATTGTTTGACGCACTGTTTCACATCATTCCGCTCGCCACCGAAATGGATCGAATCGAGCCAACGCACGCCAAGCCGCATCGCGAAATGCTGTGGCTTGACGACGCAAAATCAGCGCTCGAT
>JAYWAQ010000117.1:0-2382 GCA_043782305.1 Burkholderiales bacterium | reverse complement strand
TACCGTAGCGACTGCGCTGATGGTTGCGACGGCACGATTACTCGTGTTGGCGGCCATGCTCGGAATGCTGCAGGTGAATGCCGCGCCTGCTGTGGCCGCACCACAGGTGACGCCACTACCGGGCGTGACCGCGATGGTGCTGATGTTCGCTGGCAACGTGTCGGTGGCGGTGAGCGCGCCTGACGCACTGGTGGTCAAGTTGTCGGCCGTGAGCGTCCAGGTGATCGTGTCGCCAACACTGGCGGTCGTTTTGTTGACCACTTTACTCATGCTGATCGCGTTCGCCACTGCGACCTTTCGCGCTTCCTGACCATCAGCCTCGGTACGGGCGATCCACTGCGGCGGCACATAAGGCAGTGGTAACTGGTCTACCCGATCCGCCAAAGGCAAGACATGCGGCAACGGTTTATCAGCATCATGCAACGACTGCGCGATGGCTTGCGCGTTGGTGACTAACGGTTGCAGTGCAACGGATGCAGCACAACAGAATGAAATGAATCGGCGCATCGACAGCAATCCTAGGTGTTACCGCGCTAAGCCCGCACGGTGTTGGTCAGTAAGTTGTGTTGTCGCTCAGGTACGCCCGAGCAAAGTCTGAATGAGTGACGAACTGCCGATCGCTAGTTCGCGCCAGAAGCGACAGAGAGTACGTCTGGCGCACTAAGGTTTGCTTTCAATGCTTATGACACTGCATTGTGTAAACGCTCGTCCTGGGCAGTGGTAGTTCGGCGTACTAGTCGCTGCATCGAAATAGAGCCACACTGGTGTGCCCAACGCCTTGTTGAGATGCGCTGCTGCTATCAATTGCTTGTTGTTGTTCAGAATAGCCACATAACCACCCACGCAGGCGGTGGGCAAGGTTGCAGATACTTTCACGCACGCCGTGCCAGGGTTGACAGTGTCCACACCCCCGGTAGCCGCCACCGTAGTGATCAGCACGTTGTCAACCTGTTGGTCGACCGCCTGTACGCCGAAGGCGATGAACATAGAGGCCGTTATAGCTACCAGCGAACGGCTAAAGTGTTGTTTCATTTACGGTCTCCGTCTAATAAATGTGTATGCAAAATTTCGCCCGCCTTTAGAGTGGTGTTTTGGCGTTCGATGGAAGTGGGCGAAGTGCCGTTTGCGTGTCGAGAGAAAAGGCAATTCGGTCGCATAGGTATCGAACGGGTCGCTAACCAGCTTCCAAGTCGGCAACGACGGCGACGATGTTGCATTGGCCCGCAGTCGGGCTGCCCACAGGCCCGTTCACATCAAAACGGATGAATACCGTCTTGTCGAGCGACTTCGCCAACATCAGCGTGTTCAACATGGCCCGACCCGACGACTGAGTAAGGTCGATGTACATGTACCCGTTGGGACAGTTTGATCCCGCTGCGGCGGGTGCCTTGATGACACCCATCGGTCCTGTCTGTGCACCCACCGATTTGACGCTGATCCCATAAATATCGACGGCCAAGGCGGTGGTGGGAAAAAGCCACATGCCAACAGCGCATGCCAACAGCGAAGTTGCCGTACGAAATGTGCCGCTAATAACCTGTTCTGTGCTCATTGTTTTCTGCTCCAAGTAGTATTCACGTATTCAATCGTACGCTGAAGGTGACAAGCGTTGAGGTGGCAAGGTACACGCGCGAAAGCATGCGCAGCAAACTGCGTGTTTCAGTTGGAAACAAACACGTTTAGTATGACTGGCAAGGTGCCCCCGCCATTGACCGCGCAGCCGCTAAGCAGCACGTTGACTTTCTTTCCCGTCGCGAAGGCGAGTTGAAGCAGCTGCCACACCTCTTTGCGCTTCGGATTGGTAGGCAAAATCAAATAGGCATACGTGTACCCGCAGTTATGCGGGTTGGGTGCTGCACCACCGTCAAAGGAAACGGCAATACTTTCAAAATACTCCCCTGCGAAAAGCGATTTGATATCGTATCCGGAGGTACCAATACCGCCTGGCGTCCAAACCTGTGCGTTGGCGCTCTGGCCACCCGAAAACGCGACCGCAGCGATTGCCGAAAAAAGTACCGTTTTCAATTTGTTCATGTACATGACCTTCACCTTAAAAAACGCTCAACTGTTCAATGCCTGCACGATCTTGTGATTCCCTCGGCAAGCTCACGGCATCGTTCTGACGCGATGTTGATACTCGCCGCCGCCATCGTGCCGTCTCAATTTGCCGCGCTCTAAGTACTCAACGGAAATCGTGCAGATTCAGAGTGGCCGAACCACCACATCAGAAATAATGGGCAGGCCTCCTGCGGAGCAACGATTGACGTAGACATTGACCCTTGCGCCCAGCGCAATGGCCAAGGAAAGTTGCCCCCAGATTTGTTTGAACTGAGGGTTGTTACTTTCAATTTCAAACACGCCCCAAGGCGTAGCGCATCCAAA
>JAYWAQ010000116.1:0-6637 GCA_043782305.1 Burkholderiales bacterium | reverse complement strand
CTACGAAGACCCAGACCATCGCTATGCGCTCGCAGACAAGGCGTATGCCAACGCGAATCACCCCGACTACGGCTGGGATGCCATTTCCATGCGCTGGAAAGCGCTATTTGACGACGTTATCGCCACACCGTGACGCCGCGTTACCGGAGGTCGGGCACGTTTGGGCTGGCTATTGGACGAAAAAGCCGAGGGTGACAGCTTTGCCGACGCCGGTCGATGGAATGGTGATGGTGAATGGCGCGGCCTTCCCGGGGTTGTCGACGGCAAAACCAACCGACACATTCGTGCTGTTGTCGTAGTACGGCCACGAACTGGTCTGACCCGACGCGAGCGTGCCGCAATCCGCAGAGTTGCCAGCGCTGATGGAAATAAACAGTTGTTGCGGCGTGTTGTTGTAGAGCTGCATAAATCAAGTCTCCGTAATATCAAATCGGGGCAGTGACGACCGTGTGTAGAGAGGTAGCGGGCGGAAATAGCGCGAAACTTACTTGACCACGAGTGCCATTTCGACTTGATTGCCCGTCTGGGTTTGTGGAATGGTGACGTTGAACCACGTATTGGACACCGGCAAAAACTCGACCACCACATTGGTCTGATTGTCGTAGCCCGGCAAATCAACCAGCCCGCCAATATCAATCTTCCCGCAGTCGGTACCGCCGCTGAAAGAAATAAAGTACGAGACCGGCTGTCCTGTTTCGTTGACGAGTTGCATCGATTTCTCCAGAGGTGTGAATTGTTATGCATGCACAAAAAACTCTTAGCACTGCAACGAGTATCTGAGCCGAGATCATTTTTGTCAAGATCCCGAATATGACGACGGCGCAAAACAAGCCGCTAGCGCGCTGGCCTTTCAGACTACGTCGTCGCTGATGCGCTGGCCGCCGCGATAACTGCCATCGTGACCTACAGTGAAATCATTGCAACCGGACACGTCGGCACCGCGCAAGAGCCAGATCGGTCGTGTGGCGTAATCCACGCGAATTGCGCCCTGGGCCGACTGCATGACGCTATCAGCTGCGCCGCGCTCAAACACAGCGCTTGCCGGCATGTAGCGCGCGACAAATCCGGCGCGGCGATGATCGCTCCGGTTCGCTTCCGAGCCGTGAATCAGGAACACATCATGCAGCGAAAACTCGCCCGCACGCAGCGCGTCATCGCGTGCTCTGGACTCGTCGAACGCGTGCGGTGCCGCTTCTTCTGGCAGCACGAGGCTCGGGTCATGGTTGACGCGATGCGGAATCACGCGGCGGTCGCGATGCGACCCGGGGATGAATCGCATGTTGCCGTTCGCGGGGGTTGCGTCATCAATCGCTATCCACGCGCTGACCGTGGCGAGCGGGCGCATTGGCCAATATTTTCCGTCCTGATGCCACGGAATTTTGCGACCCGTATGCGCCGGTTTGCAGAAGACTTGTGAGCCCCAGAGGATGATGTTCGGGCCAACGAGCACTTGAACGCAATCGAGTATTTCCGGTCGAGTCGCGTAGCTGAACCATTCGGCGGCAAGCGACGTTGCCTCGTCGTCGCGCCCACGTCCAAGCGCGGGGATGTGCGGGCAAATCAGGCTTTCCGGCGCGACGTCGTCTCGAAACGCGAGGAGTCGATCAAGCGAAGCGCGCATCGCGGTGATGGTGTCGGCGCTCAGCCGGACCGGTGCGACGATCAATCCATCGTTGCGAAAGCGCTCAACGTCAGTGCGGGACAAGCCCTCTGATTTCGACTCGCCTTGCGGTGAATTTGTCATGCCGACCATGATAGGCGGGGTACGATTCGGTTAAGCTGCGAATGTTCGTTAACCTAATCAGCATTACGCTGAAAAGACGATTTAACAAGGGCTATAGCCGCATTTCACGTGAAGTCGACTAGCGGCGAAATCGGTTTCTAGCCCCAACGAAACCGCTGACGTACGAAAAAGCTGTTAGCCAGAATTAACCTTCAACCAGCTTCGTTTCAACCGTTGCGCGGTCGCGCAATTCACGCAACCAGGTTTGATAGGCCTCGTCTGCTTTGCGGTCGCGCAGGGCGACGCGGGCGCTTTGGCGGCTCTTCTCGGCGGTGACGTCCTGCTTGCGACGCTCGGTCACTTCGATCAGGTGAAAACCGAACTGCGAGCGAATCGGGCCGATGAGCGTGTTGATGGGCGCTTTGGTCATCGCGGCTTCAAATTCGGCAACGGTGTCGCCGGGCGACACCCAACCCAGCTCGCCGCCTTTTGGCGCACTGCCGTCTTCGCTGCTCAACTTGGCGACGTCTTCAAATTTTGATCCGCTGGCGATGCGATCTTTCAGGCGCTCGATTTTGGTTTTTGCTTCGACTTCGCCGACCAGATCGTTGACGCGAATCAGAATGTGCCGCGCCTTGTTTTGCTCGACGATGGCTTTTTGCTCACCGGCTCGTTTGTCGAGCAGGCGAACGATGTGAAAGCCGTTGGCGCTGCGCAGCACGTCGCTGGTTTCGCCGACCGCCATTTTTTGTGAAGCCTGTGCGTAGAGCGCCGGCAGGCGATCACCCTGCCGCCAGCCGAGTGCACCGCCTTGCGTCGCGTCATTGGCGTCCGAGAACACGGCTGCAACCTGCGCAAACGCAGTGCCCGCCTTTAACTGACGCGCAGCTTCTTCGGCACGTTTTTTCTTGGCGGCAACCTGATCCGGCGTCGCCTGTTCGGGCACCAGCACGAGAATGTGCGCGAGCTGATATTCCGATTGATTGGCACCGACCAGTTTGGCCTGTGCGAGGTAGGCCTCGATCTCGGCATCGGTCACCACAACGCGCGACTCGACCTCGCGATCACGCAGGCGGGAGAGCACGATTTCGTTCTTCAACTCATCGCGGAATTTCTCCAGCGTGACGCCATCCTGCTTGAGCGCTGCGGAGAACTGCACCATCGACATCTTGTTGTCGCCCGCGATGCGCTGCAGTGAGGCGTTGACGATCTCGTCATCGGCGCGGACACCATTTTCCTTGGCGAATTGCAACTGCACCCGCTCATTGATGAAGCGCTCCAGCACCTGTGCATCGAGCTCAGCGTCGGGCGGCATATTGACGCCCTGACGTTTCAACTGGGCGGTCACGGCGCGCTTTTGTTCGTTCAATTCATAGCGGGTGATCACTTCGTCGTTCACGATTGCGACCACGCGATCCACGAGCTGAATGCGCGCCGATTGAGCCAGCACCGGCAGCGTTGCGAGGCTAAACAAACCAGCAACCGCGAGGGCGACGGTTGCAGCGCTGGGAGAGAAAAGAATCGATTTCATAATTCGGCGTTGGCTACTTTTGCTTGGTTCGCGTTGTACGTAGATTTTTGGCGTAAATCAATGGGGACTAATTGGGGTTCAATGGTGAATTCGGCGTCCACGGTGTGAACTCAGGCCCGGTCGGAGGCACTTCGCCAGCACGATTCTTGGTGGGATTATCGTAGAGTAGCGAATATCCCGGAATGTTCCGCTTGAGCACGTCCAGCGGATTAGAGCCTACCCGGCCCAGTCCGTTCAACTCAAGTTGCAGAAAAAATGCGTTGGTTGCCGTGGTGGTCGACGTGGTCAAACGTTGCGCCACGGCGCGAACCACGTAGCAGCAGCCGTCGTATTCAAGTCCGACCACACTCTCGGTCATGCGGCGGTCGGCAATCGAGAAATTCAGTCGACCCACGGCATAAAAGCCCCGGTAGATCGGCCATTGCGCGGCGACGTCGATTTGCTTGACCTGCACCGTTCCGGACTGAGTCACCAGATCGCGAATGGCGCGGTAATTGATGTTGAGCGTATGGGTGCGATCCGGCGTGTAGCGCAGGCCCAAGGAGTAGCGCTCGGTTCGCCCAAGGTTCGCGTTGAACTGCGTGTTCGCTTCCACATAGAGCGCGTCGGTGACGCGGCCTTGTGCCGAGAACAACAAGTCCGAACTGTTGCGATCCTGCTTCGACTCGCCAAAGTTCGCCGTCACCCTCTGGTCGCTGAAGTAAAAGCGCTCGCCGACGGTGAAACGCAGGCGCTCTTTCTGTGAATCAGGGTCGAGCAGGCGAGAGGTGATGCCCACCGAGAGATGCTGCGTATCGCCGATGCGATCCTGGCCGACGTAGCGGTTCGCGCTGAACAGCTGCAGGTAGTTGAAATCGGCAAGCGCGGTGTCGAAAATCGGAGTCTGGCTCTGGTCGCGGTAAGGGATGTACACGAACATTGCGCGCGGCTCCAGCGTCTGCGTAAAGGCGTTGCCGAAGATCGATGATTTGCGCTCGAAACGCAAACCGCTGTCGATGCTCACAATCGGCAAAATGCGCGTCGAATTGCGGTAGTCATCAAACTGACCGATCAAGTCGTAGCGTGTGGCATGGAGACCGAGCTGCGGCGTCACGAAGTAGCCCGGTTGCTCGTAGCGCCACGTCGCCGTGCCGTAACTATAGGTACGATACCCGGACGGAAACGCGCCGTTCGGATATTCAAACCGAGTGGTGTCAGCCGTGAGTTTTAACTCCAGCCGCTGATCGGCAAGCGGGCGATACACCGGCGAATCTGCCGTCAATTGTGGCACCCGGTTGTACGGCGGCAACACAAGGGCACCGGGGTCCTGCAACGTCTGAAAGCGTTGTGCCTTCGCGGTAAAAACCCAGTCGAATTTGCGATAGGTCAGCGTCGCATCGCGCGGCAGCGTGGTGATCGAGGTGATGGACACGAAGTCCGCCAAGTCAACAAAGTAGCGCGAATCGGACACATGGTTGTAGTTCACCACCAGCGTCAAATTCGGGGTGAACAATTGGGTATGGCGAAAGTTTGTCGCGTCGCGCGTCGCGTCCGCCAGTCGATCCTTTGGCAATATTTCGCCATCGACCACACCCGCCGCAGTGCCGAACGGCGTGTCGAACAGATAGCGCCCTTGACCGCCGAACAGCACGCCGCGTTTGCTCATCAGACGCGGCGTGAACGTGGTGTCGTAATTGGGCGCAAGGTTCAAGTAATACGGAAGCTGAATGTCGAGCCCGCGATTGCCGCTCAGGCCATAAGTCGGCGCCAGAAACCCGCTTTTGCGCTCGTTTTTGAGCGGAAAACTGAACTGTGGCAACCACGCCACCGGAATCGGTCCAAGAAAAATTTTGGCATTGTGCGCCACACCAATCGAGGTGTTCTCATCAATATCGAGCTCGCTCATTTCGAGATGCCACGCGGGCGCGTCGCCAACACACGTCGAATAGTTGCCGCTCAAAATCCGGTATTTTTCCGGGCCGACAAACTCCAGCTCATTGGCCTTGCCGCGCCCTTTGTAAAGTCCCAGAATGAAGGTTGGGCTCTTCATGAATCCGGTCTCGGTATCGCGCTTGTACTCAAGCTCCGGGCCTTCCACCAGATCCTGCCACGTGCGGATCACGACATTGCCGCGCGCCTTAATGGTGTCAATCGAAAACTCGTAGCGCATCCAGTCAGCAAGCACCTGTCGGGAGGGCGATTGCAGATCAACCGATCCTTTCGCCTCGAAAAAGTCGTTGTCGACGCCGGATGTCTCAATCGCCTTAACGTGGGTGATTTCGCCAATGTCTTTGCCGTCTTTTCCCTTCGGTGGCGGCGGTTTGAGTTGCACCTCATAGCTGCCATTCGACGAAATCGCCGATGGGCAATAGGGCCGCAAGTCAGGGGTGCCGCGCGCGGCGAGTGGGGCCGTCACACCCGCAGCCGCCAGCGCGCCCGCAATGGGGGTCGCGATGCATGAACTGCTCTGCGCATGTGCGCCCGCCGCTGAACAAAGCACGGCAGTCAAAGCAAGAGTGGGCCGGGGAGAGAAGCGCAAGACAGACGTTACTGTGAAAAACACACAAGTTTAGCCGACGAATCTGGCGCTATCTCCCGTGGCGGGCCCGCGCGCCGGACGCATCACGGCTTGCGCATTTTCATGGGTAGCGGTTAATCCGGCATCGCCGCGACTACAGCGCGAGCCTCCGCGTCAATTCCCGGCGCAAGGGCGGCAGCATTTGCACCGCCGTCAGACCGAGGCCGCGAGGCAGATCGAACAGCCAGCCGCCGCGATCAAAGCCGTAGGCGAGGAGGCCGGTGAATCCGATACGGGCGACGCGGTCGATGCCACGCTGCCGTGCGAAAGAGGCGAGCGTTGCAGCGATACTGTTTGTTTTTTTAGCCATTGCATCGGCGAACTGTTGCGCGTCGGCTAGGCCGAGATTGAGCCCCTGCGCCGCTACCGGATGCAGGCCCTGCGCGGCGTTGCCGAGCGCAACGATTGCGCCGCTGGCGCGCGGCTCGACGAAGCGCCATACGAGCGGGTAGCTCGTGAGCTTTGCCGTCAATTTGAGTTCGCCCATCGTGTTGCCGAAGGCCGCATTGATTTCGTCGCTGAGAGATGTCGCGTCCAGTTGCAGCATGCGCTCGGCGTCGGCGCGCCGGCGTGCCCAGACGACGGTCCAGTCTTTGTCGGCGCGAGGAATTAAAGCCAGCGCGCCACCGTCGGTGAAGCGCTCAAATGCAACGCCCGGTTGCGGTTTGCTGGCCGATACGCGCGTGATGACGGCGGTTTGGCCGGAGTCGCGCTCGATGCGCTTGAATTCGGCGATCAGATCAGAGCCGGCGCCGTCCGCTAGCACCACGCAATCGGCGCGCATGCGCTCGCCTGAGACGAGATGCACTTCGGCATGCTGCGCAAC
>JAYWAQ010000115.1:0-2387 GCA_043782305.1 Burkholderiales bacterium | reverse complement strand
GAAGACATGAGCGGCGTGCTGATCGTCAAGGAATCAACTGCGGGTGCCTGAGCGCATGCTCCACGGCGAGTCGCATGTTCGCGGCCTGCAGCTCGCTTTGCGGCAACAGCGTATCGCCTCGCGCGAACGCGTGGGCGAGCTCCTGAAGCGCTTGCGGATGATCAAGCGCTGCGGCACGTAGATACCAGCGCATTGCTTCGCGTGGGTCAATGTCGACGCCTTCGCCGCTCGCATAGGTGTTGCCGAGCTGGTACATGGCGTCTGAGACGCCGCGTTCTGCGGCGAAGCGAAAGTGCTTACCAGCGGCTTCAAAATCAATGGCCTTGCCGTAGCCATTCTTTTCGATGAGGCCAAGGTAATACGCGGCCTGCGGTTGGCTGTTTTGGCTGGCTTTCTCCAACCAGGCGCGCGCCTTGACGCCGTCGGGGGTGATGCCTGGTGAGCCGTACAGCCATGTTTTACCGAGCAACAGGGCGGCCCCAGAGTCGCCTCGTTCTGCCGCGCGTTGCAGCCAGCTGAGCGCTTCTGCTGCGCGCTTTGAATCCTTCGCCTTGAGCAACACTTCGCCGATAGCGCGTTCTGCATGGGCGTTTCCGAATTGTGCAACGGAGCGCAGTGACGCCATCGCTTGTGGGTCGCGGCCTGAGTCAGCATGCATGCGCAGGCGGTCGATTTCGGCGGGGGTGGTCGCAGCGGTCGCGCCAATCATAGTGATCGCGCTTATCGCCGACAATTTGATGCGCATCACACTATTTAGACAAATCAATCTGATACACCGACAAGCCTTTGCCGCTGCCATCGTCGGCTTTGAACAGACTCACATTGTTGATGCCCGCAGCGGCAGCAAGCGGGAGCTTGCCAACTGCAGACCTGAAGGTGATCGGGCCTGCCGTGGTCACCTTGGTGAAGTGCCAACTGCGGTCAGAACCGTGTTCTTTGCGCGTCAAGTTTTTAGTCGTCTTGATGAACTCAATCAATACGTCGCGGTTGGTGTCCGGAGAGGCGATGATGGTTTTGGTGCCGTCCAGACCTGGGAAATTGCCGCCGCCGCTGGCGCGATAGTTGTTGGTCGCAACGATGAATTCTGCTGTGGGCGAGACTGGTGCGCCTTCGTACATGAGGTTCTTGACGCGGTTGCCGTTGCCCTGCGTGACGTCAATTTCGTAACTGAAATCGCGGCTGGTGATCATGTCAAACGTGTAGCCCGGCGCGGTGCTGGTCAGCGATTGTTCGGCGGTCATCGCAGGGTCGATTTGACGGAAGCGACGCGCTGCCGCTTCCAACCAATCCTTGAGGCCGCTGCCTGTGACTTTCACCGCGTACAGCGTGTTCGGGAACAGGTACAAATCAGCCGCATTGTTGATCGCCATATCGCCTGCGGCGATGTCGGTGAAATCCGCGCCGCCCGCGAAGCCAGTCTTGAACGGCGACGCAGTGCTGAGCACCGGTAACGCCGCGTATTGCGGCAAGTTCGCCTTGACGTATTTGGCGACGTAATCCGCCTGTGCTTCGTTGACGATTTGAATGGCGGAGGTGTCGCCAACATCGACGAAGTACGAGGTCATCGGAAAGTCGCTGCGGCCGATTGGCGTTTTCACATAAGCAATCGTTGCTTCATGTTCAGCTTTGATGCTCGCCGCGACGGCTGGCAGCGCCTCGACGAAAGTTTTGTCAGCGTTTTGAATGGAGCGCGCTTCGACAACCGTTTTCGATTTATCGACGCTCCATTTGCCGTCTGTTGCGACAAGGCTCAGCTGAATCACGCCGAGCGATTTGCCCCAGAAGTTTGCCATTACCGTGGGCGTGCCGTTGACGAAGCCCTTGACCTTGTCGACACCCGGCAAGTTGAATTGCGGCATCGTGCTCGCGGCGTTCGGAAACAGTTGATGCGAATGACCGATCAGCATAGCGTCGATGCCCGGCACCGTCGCCAGATGCCAGTTCGCGTTTTCCATCGACGGTGTGTACGGTCCGGCATCGAGCCCGCCGTGCGAAATCGCGACGACCAGGTCCGCGCCTTTGGCGCGCATTTCCGGCACGTACTTTTCAGCGAGTTCCTTGATGCCGTCCGTGTACACTACGCCGTTCAACCAGCGCTTGTCCCAGTCGAGAATTTTGGGCGGTGTGAATGCAATCACGCCGACCTTGATCGGTGCGGTGGTTGGTTTGCCATCAGTGCCAACCGCCTTGATCGTGCGGTCAAGAATGACGTACGGTTTGAACAGTGGTTGCCGGTCTCTTACCGACAATACATTGGCCAGCACCAATGGAAAGTTCGGACCAGCGCACGGTACGGCGGGTATCGGCTTTTCAGCCGCAGCAAGGTTCACGTTGAACCGATTTCCAGTGACCTGCGACAAAAAACTCAGGCCGTAATTGAACTCGTG
>JAYWAQ010000114.1:0-2389 GCA_043782305.1 Burkholderiales bacterium | reverse complement strand
GCGTGCCATCCGTGCCAACTGAATATTTTCCAAAATACGCGATGAATGAGTCGGCCAGCGCTTCACGAACGCCTTCGACATGCAACGGTTCGATACCTTGGTCGCAAGCTCGCACCAGCTGCATGAACACGTGACCGATGTCATCAAAAACAGCGTACCCGACGGGAGTCTCGCCAAGCGGCGCACTAACGTGGCATTCAGGATGGCAAATAAAGAAGTGAGGGAGCGCATCGAAAACCATCCGGTGGCAATGCAAAGACTCCTGAAGGTAGTGAATGCGAGGCACAAGCGATTCAAGCACACAGGGTTTGTCGTTGCGCCGTTCGGCGAGCACCTGCGCCGGACGCCAACAGCTGGCCAGAAAGCAACGGGCGTTGACGCCAACCAATATGTACCATTTAGCAACGGAGAATTCGGGGTTGTTTGTCGCAACAGCAGAGAACTTCAATGAAAAAAACGCGGGATCACCGACGGCTAACAGGGCGGGCGTTCGTCTTGTTCCACAACCGCGACTTTATTTCATTTCACGTACTTTTCCGGCCCGATAATTCAGTAAGATACGTTGTAACAGGGACACAACTATGAAGATTGGCACCGCGCAGTTTGATTTGGTGGCGATGGCGATGGCGATGGCGATGGTGCTGGCGGTAGCCGCGCCCGTCGTCCAGGCCGCTGGCCCAACCAGCATCGACTACGCGCTGCCGTCCAGCGCCGTCAACAACGGCGTCGGTGATATGGCATCCGCGAGCTTCAAGCTCTCGTCATCGCTCGGGGACACCACGTTCACTGCGCTCCAGACCAGCACCGGCTTCGTGCTTGGCCCTGGCTTCTGGAACGCCGTGTTGGGTGTGACGCAGGGCTGCGTGCTGGATATCGATGGCAACCAGTCCATCTCGGCCACTACCGATGGCCTAATGCTTTTGCGCGCCATGCTCGGGCTCACCGGCACAGCAGTCACCAATGGTGCCGTCGCGCCCGGCGCGCCGCGCACAACGTGGGCGCAGATCTCGCCCTTCGTCCACCTCGCCGCGCTTGACATTGATGGCAACGGCGCAACGGCCCCTGCAAGCGACGGTGTGATGCTGCTGCGCGCCATGTTCGGTCTCACTGGCACGGCGGTCACCAACGGCGTCGTCGGCAGCAGCAGAACCTGGGCTGACATTCGCAATTATTTGAATACGCAGTGTGGCGGCAGCTTTGCACCATAGGCGGTGACACCGACGAGATTCAAGCGGCGCGCGTCTTGATGTGCGAGCCGCGACGCTTTAGCATTGCAAAAAATTCCGGGGAATTCATGAAGTCACGCGTTTTTTCGATTTTCGCCATCGTAGCTTTCTTTTTTTGCTGCGGCATCGCAGAAGCGCAAGTCCCCCACAAGCTCAACTATCAGGGCTTTCTCACCAGCCCGAGCGGCGCACCGATCAACAGCGCTGCGCTGCCTTTGCTGTTCAAGCTCTACGACGCCAGCAACACGCTGGTCTACAGCGAAACGCAATCGGTCACCGTCAGCAACGGCATCTTCAACGTGCTGATCGGTAGCGTCGCGCCATTGACCCTGCCGTTCGATACTCAGTACACCCTCGGCATCACGATGGGCACCGACCCCGAGATGACACCACGACAGCCGCTCGCGGCGAGCCCGTATGCGATACGCGCGGCGAGTGCCGAATCGTTAGCGGCCAGTGCCACCGTGGCCGGATCACAGATCACCGGAACCCTCGGCACCGCGCAGATCGCGGACGCCGCCGTCACCGCCGCCAAGCTCGCAAGCAACAGTTGCACCAGCGGGCAAGTGCTGCAATACAACGGCAGCGCCTGGGTCTGCGCCTCGCCCGCCGCATCGTCGGGCGGCACGGTCACCAGCATCACCGCAGGTGCGGGCCTCACCGGCGGCACCATCACAGGCAGCGGCACCATTGGTTTAGCCTCCAGCCTGACGCTCGGGGGCACCACGACCGGCACCTTCAGCGGGCCGCTCACGGGCAACATCAGCGGCAGCGCTGGGAGCTTCACCGGCGCACTGGTCGGTGACGTCACCGGCACGCAGGTCAGCACCGTGGTCAGCCAGGTGGGCGGAGTCACGGCAACGAACGTGGCGGCGGGCGCGAACCTTGCTAATGCGGCGACCAGCGCCAACACACAGAACACAATCGTCAAGCGCGATGTGAGCGGGAATTTCGTCGCAGGGACGATCACTGGTGCTGTCATCGGCAATGTCAGCGGCAACGCAACGACCGCGACCAGGCTGGCCACCGCGCGCTCAATCAACGGCGTCGCGTTTGACGGAACCGCAGACATCGCTGTGCCAGCAGGGGTCGGCCCGGCCGGCCCGCCCGGAGCGCCCGGAGCGGTCGGACCGGCGGGTGTGGCTGGAGCGACAGGACCGATT
>JAYWAQ010000113.1:0-2390 GCA_043782305.1 Burkholderiales bacterium | reverse complement strand
CGAGCTCTCGCAACCCAAGCTCGCACGCTCGCAAACGGTCGACAATCAAACCGGTGGCGAAGAGGTAAACAGCGCGCGCACGAGCGACGGCATGTTCTTCAGCCGCGCGGAACATCCCGTCGTCGAGCGAGTCGAAAAACGCCTGGCCGAACTCGTTAAATGGCCGTTCGAAAATGGCGAAGGCCTGCAAGTTCTGCGCTACCGCATGGGCGCGCAATATGTGCCTCATTACGACTATTTCGACCCCGCACAACCCGGCACCGCAAAGATCGTGCAGCGCGGCGGGCAGCGCGTCGCGACCATCGTCATGTACCTGCGAACCCCCGAGCGCGGCGGTGCCACCATCTTCCCCGACATCGGTCTCGAAGTACAGCCAGTCAAAGGCTCAGGCGTTTTCTTCAGCTATGACCGACCGCATCCGGATACCAAGACTTTGCATGGCGGAACGCCGGTGACGTTGGGTGAGAAATATGTGGCGACGAAATGGCTGCGGGAGAGTGAGTTTATTTAGCAAGGGCTTCGCGTTTGCCCCTCACCAACCCTGCCTGGTGCCGTCATCCTTGGCTACAGCCGGGGATCCAGCGTGTAGTCCGCGCGGAGCGCCGTTCTGTCCCCTCTCCCCTTGCGGGAGAGGGTTAGGGTGAGGGGGCTTCGTCGAATGATGTGGCTCGTCTGCCACGAGCCGCTCATGCCGCGGGGGCAGTCACTTTCTTTGCTTCGCCAAAGAAAGTAACCAAAGAAAGGCGACCCCGACATTCGCCCTGATCCGAGATTTGAAGCGAAAACGTCGCGCAGTCCGAAACTCGCTACGCTCAAACAACGGACCGCTTCATCGACGTTTTCGCTCCAAATCTCGGGGTCGAATACACGGGGACCCCTTCGAACGGATTTTTGATCGCTTCGCGATCGGGATTACGATAACCTTATTGCTTCAATTGAGGCGGTGAGTCGCCCTTCAATGATTGGCACGCTTTCTCGAGCGCTTTACGAAGACTCTGATCAGGCTTTGCCTTAAAAACTGATCCGGTAGACGTGTAAGCTGTTGACCGAAGCGACCACAATGCCAAGCGCCAACGCGGCATCAGTACTCCTCGGGCGAAAT
Source organism: Burkholderiales bacterium (assembly GCA_043782305.1). Taxonomy (GTDB): domain Bacteria; phylum Pseudomonadota; class Gammaproteobacteria; order Burkholderiales; family Casimicrobiaceae; genus Casimicrobium. Next base: position 1,288 of record JAYWAQ010000113.1, on the reverse strand, counting down.
ATTTTGGCCATGACTCACCTGCAAAGGCGAACGGAACCAAGTAAATTGCTTCTTGACCGTGTTCGAGAACGATTGGCAAACTACTGCTATTTGGCAGGCCGTCTGTGTTCTGAAGAGCAGCACGTTTATTGAACATGCCGCATGTCCATCCTATGGCGGTAATCTTGAACGGGCGATCCCCCGTGTTGACCACTTTTATATGCACGAAATCTGGAAAAGGCGGCGCGCTTCCCGCCTCCACCATCATGTAAACGCTCGCCGTCAATTTAGCGCGAGGTCGAGGCCTGCGGAACGCAACATACAAAGAAAGCAACACGGCAGATAGCGTGCCGATTGCTGACAGCCAAGGAGCAAACGTATTAATAAATTGCCATTCGCTGTGTGACAAACCTAAAAACACTGCATACCCTCAAGCAACTTAGACGATGTATTTTGCACGCGGCGTACTCACAGCACGGCGACAATTGCAAATCGAGCTTCGGCCCCCGTTGATTGGCCCCGAGAAGCGGAGGAAAAAAGCGATCAGAATGGCCCGCTGTTTGAGCGATAGCGAGTTCGGGCCGTTCCGCTTTTTTCTGAGCATCGCAGGATCAGGACAATCGTCGGGGTCGCCTTTCTTTGGTTACTTTATTTGGCGAAGCAAAGAAAGTGACTGCCCCGCGGCATGAGCGGCTGGTGGCAGACGGACCCGATTATTCGACCAGCCCCCTCACCCTAAGGCTCTCCCGCAAGGGGCGAGGGGACTGATTTGCGCTTCGCGGGCACTACGCACTGGATCCCCGGCTGTTGCCAAGGATGACGACAGTGAGCCGGGGAGAGGGACGGAGTCTCGGGCGAACCCGGTGCGGGTGTTACGGGTACAAACCCCTAAGCTCCCGCGCCGCGAGCACGCGAGTACATGCAATGATGAACGCCGCGGTGCGCAGAGAGACGTTGTTCTTCTCCGCCGTATGCACGACTGCTTTCAACGCCTCGACCATGATTCGTTCGAGCCGGTCGTTGATCTCGGATTCGGTCCAGAAAAAGCTTGAGAAGTCCTGCACCCACTCGAAGTAGCTGACGGTGACGCCGCCTGCGTTGGCGATCACGTCGGGGACGACCTTGATACCGCGATCATGCAGGATGTCGTCGGCGGCGGGCGTCGTTGGGCCGTTCGCGCCTTCGACGACGAGCTTCGTTGCGATCGTCCGCGCGCGCGTTTCGGTGAGCTGATTTTCCAGCGCGGCTGGCACGAAGATGTCGCTCTTGAGCGCCCAGAATTCGCCTTCGCTGATTTTTGTGACGCCCT
>JAYWAQ010000112.1:0-6653 GCA_043782305.1 Burkholderiales bacterium | reverse complement strand
TCCTGCCACGGGCGGTGCCCGGGTTGTCTTCTCGCTGCCACTAGGTCAGCCGCCGACGCTCGAGCTCAATGACGAACGCACCGTCACCGACGTGGCATCGGTCGTGGCATGAGCACTGGCACAGTCGTGAACCCATCGCTTATTTCCGCACCCCACATTCTGGTGGTGGAAGACGACGCGCAAATCCGCCGATTCGTTCGTCATGCGTTAGAGCGCGAGGCGTTTCGAGTGCGCGAAGCCGAGACGTTTGCCAGCGGGCTGATCGACGCCGGCACCGGCAAACCCGATCTCGTCATTCTTGACCTGGGTCTGCCCGATGGCGATGGCGTTCAATTTGTGCAGGAGCTGCGCGGCTGGTCGCAAACGCCGGTACTGATCCTGTCGGCACGTTCCACCGAGGCCGACAAGATTGGCGTGCTTGATGCCGGTGCTGACGACTATCTCACCAAGCCGTTCTCGGTGGGCGAGCTGATCGCCCGCGTCCGGGCGCTTTTGCGGCGAGGTCTGCGTTCACGCGAATCGGAATCGGCTGTGGTGCAATTTGGTGACGTGATCGTTGATATGACGCGTCGCCTGGTAACGCGCGCGACTGAGCCCGTGCATCTGACCGCCATCGAATATCGGTTGCTGGTGGCACTGATCGCCAACAGCAACAAAGTCATCACACAGCGGCAACTGTTGCGCGATGTGTGGGGGCCAACGCATGTGGAGAGCAGTCATTATCTGCGCATTTACGTGAGCCACCTGCGACAGAAGCTGGAAGCCGATCCAACACAACCCAAACACATTCAAACCGAAATTGGCGTGGGCTACCGCTTTGTGACTTGAGGTCACAAATGTGCCTTCAACCCTGCGACCTGCAACTCTCCACTCACACAGATCGAAAGCAATTTCCGTGTCATCGCCTTCACATTCGTCACAAAAGTCCAGTACCGCTGCGTTGACAGTCGCCGCCCTCGGCATCGTCTACGGCGACATCGGCACCAGCCCGCTGTATGCGTTCAAGGAAGCATTCAACGGCCCGCATGCGCTGGCGCTCAATGAGGCTAATGTACTGGCTACGTTGTCGGCGCTGTTCTGGGCGATCATGCTGATCATTTCCGTCAAATATGTCTGGCTGATACTCAAGCTGGACAACGATGGGGAAGGCGGTGTGCTCGCCCTCACGGCCCTGGCGCATCGACTGGTCAAGGAGCGCAAACACGGTGATCGACTCGCTGCATTCGTCATCACGGCAGGGGTTTTCGCCGCGGCCCTGTTTTACGGCGACGCCATCATTACCCCCGCGATTTCAGTGCTCTCGGCGGTGGAAGGGATCAGCATCGCAACACCGCGCTTTGAAAAATTCATCATACCCATCACGATTGGCGTGTTGATTGGGCTATTTCTGATCCAGCGCCACGGGACGGGAAAAGTGGGCTCGTTATTCGGCCCCATCACGATGGTCTGGTTTCTCACGCTTGCCGTGATGGGTTTGCTGAGCATCGCGCAGACTCCGGTCGTGCTGAAAGCGCTGAATCCAATGTATGCGCTGATGTTCGCGGTTGAACATCCGGGCAGCATGTTCATCCTGCTATCCGCCGTTTTTCTGGCATTGACGGGTGGCGAAGCCCTATATGCGGACATGGGCCACTTCGGTGCAAAAGCGGTGCGGATCGCCTGGTACGGGCTCGTCTGCCCGTCGCTCGTGTTTAACTATTTCGGCCAGGGCGCATTGGTATTGCGGGATGCGGCCGCAGTAAAAAATCCGTTCTTCCTGATGGCGTCCGAGGGCTTCCTGCTGCCGCTTGTGGTGCTCGCCACAGCAGCCACCGTCATCGCTTCGCAAGCGACGATCTCGGGGGCCTTTTCGCTCACGCAACAGGCCTCACGCTTGGGTTACCTGCCACGTGTCAATGTGCGACATACGTCCGATCGGGAACGCGGCCAGATCTACATTGGCAGCGTGAACTGGATCATGCTGATCGGCGTGATTCTTCTGGTGCTTGAGTTCCGTTCGTCGAGCGCACTGGCTGCGGCTTATGGCATCGCCGTGTCGGGCACGATGATCATTACTTCCATACTCGCCGCGATTGTCTTCATCACAGCGCGCGGCAAGTTCCGTTACCCGCTCATGGCTTTGATCGCCCTTTTTGGCGCGCTAGAAATTTCGTTCTTTGCGTCGAACCTTATGAAAATTGCCGATGGTGGCTGGTTCCCGCTTTTGCTCGGTAGCGCAATTTTCCTGATGCTCATGACCTGGAAAAGAGGTTCGAATCTGGTCGGTGCGCAGCGCAGCAAACTCGACCTTCCGGTAGACGGATTCGCTGGCTCAATGCTCAAGGAAGTACCGCGCGTCTCAGGCACCGCCGTGTATTTGTCATCCGATCCGCTACTGATACCCAGTGCGTTATTCCACAATCTCAAGCATTACCACGTGCTGCATGAGCGAATCGTGCTGCTGCATGTACGCACTGAGGACGTGCCTTACATCAGCGACGCGCATCGACTGGCGGTCAACCCAGTCGGACCGGGTCTATGGTCGTTTTGCCTGCACTTTGGATTTCGCGAGATGCCGGACATTCCAGCAGCGCTCGTTTGGGCGGGGGAAATGGGCGTGGACATTGACCCGATGGAGACGACCTACTTTATTGCTCGATCAGTGATTCAGGAAGCGCCGGGGGGTCTCCCAGGCTGGCGCTGTGCGATCTACGCATGGATGACCCGGCAAGCCGAAAGTGCGGCGGGATACTTCAATTTGCCACCCAATCGCGTTGTTGAGCTGGGCACACAGGTGCTGCTGTAGCGCTAAAAATTCATCACGTACGAGATTCGAAACGAACGCGACTCGATGGGATGAAAGTGAATTGAATCGATGCCAGCGCCAGCCTCACCCGGCAGGCGTGAGGCGTAGTAGTAATCAATCGCAGAGGCCTTGCGATTCGCGAGATTGAAGCCTTCAAGTTCAACACGCGACTTCTGCGTGAATCGATAGCCTAGTCGAGCATTGAACACCGTTGTGCTGCTTGATCGCACACTGTTGTCTTCGACCAATGGACGGGGGCCGAAGTAGCGTAGCTGCGCCGCACCGAACCACGGGCCCAGGTTATCAATGGCCACCGCCAGCGACGCAACGCCTTCCACCGCGCCAGGAATGCGATTACCAACAGGGTCATAGTCGCGAAATCTCGCGCGCGCAAACGCCACGTCGGCGTCGACCGTCAGCCAGTTTGACAATTTGTAATAGTTCGCCAGCTCGAAGCCCAAACGACGGCTTGGGCGACTGGCCTCAGTCGTACCCGCATCACCGACGAACAAAAGCTCCGAGCCCAGATCAAGGTGATAGACCGACAACGATGTTTGCAGTCCGGGCAGCCAGTTGCCGCGCATGCCCAGCTCCCCGCCTTTCGAGCGCACCAATGGCGTCACGCGGTCCACCGCACCGCCAGTTTTCGGGTCAAATTTGATGGTCGTGCCGCGCGCATCGTTACTGTGAAATCCGCTACCCGCATTCACGTAAAACTCCGTCTTCAACCACGGGCCTAGTACAAGACTCAGCTTCGGATTGACCATCGTCGCAGTGGCGGTTCCGGAGTTGTCAGTGTTGTCACTCCTGACCTTGAATCGATAACTGTCGCTACGCAATCCTGCCACCGTGCGAAACCACGGCGTCCACTTCGTTGCGTTCTCTACGAACACGCCAGCGTTGCTCTCCACGATGTGATCTTGACGCGTCACAGCAATTGGCTGCCGAGCTTTGGTGTTCAACAGTCCGTTGAAAATGTTGTCCGTTTGAATTTGCAGGCCAACTGTATTCTCCGACTCAAGGCCCAGTCCCTGCATCTGCCGTGTATGCACCGCATTAAGCCCCGCCGTACGGCGATGATCGGGTTGCGCAAACTGATCACCATCGACCGGATTGTCAAGAAAGTAAGTGAAGTTTGAAAATAGTTCGAGCTTGCTGTCGATCACAAATGCATCGACGCGTGTGGAGGATGTGTCGCTTGCAGTACGCCATCCGCCGGACAAGCTGTATCGATGCGACGCGCCGCCGTCGGTGGGGTCAATCGCGTCGAAGCGATTTCGTATCAGACCGCTGTTGATCGCCCGTTGCGTGATTTGGTCGGTGGAATTCCACTTCGCTTTGTAGGCCATGCCGGTGATGTTGAAGCCATTGGCGTCATCGCCCTGGCTGTAGCGCAACACACCATTTAATTTACGAAACTGATCTGGATTGACGAACGGGCCGTCGTTATTGAGTCCTTCCAATGCATAAAGCAATTTGCCGGCTGCAAAGGACGGAGAATCAGCCAGCAAGACGCGGCGGAAGCCGTTTTGACCAGTACCGATACTGGCGATGCCTTGTGAAAGGTTGTCTGCATATTTAAGATTGACCGAGCCCGCTGAGGCGAAGTCGCCTTCGCTTGCATAGTAGGGACCTTTACGATACTCAAGACTTTTCGCGAGTTCAGGGATCAGGAAGTTAACGTCCGTCCAGCCTTGCCCATGTGCATGCGAGCGCTGGTTCACGATCATTCCGTCCACCGTCGTTCGCAAGTCGGTGCCGTGATCGAGATTGAATCCGCGCAGATAGAACTGGTTCGCCTTGCCTTCACCGCTGTGCTGGCTGACGATCAATCCCGGCACGGATTCGAGCAACTCGCCGGGGCGGTAGACCGTTCGTGCTTCAAGCTGCTTTTGCGTGACCGTGCCGACACTCGCCGCATCAGAAACGCCCAGCGCCGTGACCGTTCCGCTGACGACGACTTTCTCCAGCGTCTGCTCGCCGCCGGCCCAAGCTGCGGTGGAGGACAACAGTGCCAGAGCAAAGGGTATAGGTCGGCTTAACGACAACCAGTTTGATCGGCAGAAAGCAACAAGCTTGGCGGTGAAGGTCTTAAGCAAGGTTTCGTATGATGCATTTTTAATGATCATACCGTCAAGAAAATAGCTGCTCTTTCTACCAGTAAATCAGTAGTCATGGCGTTTGCCGAAGGAGAGCGGAGACGCCTTTGCGTCATCACGCTCCGCTACCTACGAATCGCGATCCTAGAACCGATACACAACGCCCAGCGAATACAGATTCGCATCGGTACGACCACCCGTGTAAATATTGCCTAGCCGCTCGTAGCGTGACCACTCGCCACGAACCGATAGATTTTTGTTGATGTTGTACATCGCGCCCGCGCCATAGACGAGCTCGGTGCTGCGCTTCTTCTGCGTGTCTCCACCAATCAAGGTTTCAATCGAACCACCGCCGGTATAGGACGTTTTTGTTTGCGCTGCCAATGCACCGACGCGTGCGAACAAGCCGAAGCGATCCCCGATAGGCAAAGTGCCCAGTGCGGACAACTCGAAACCATCAATGCGGGTTGAACCCGTCAATGAGCCTCTTGGCGTCACATCAGTGCGAAAACTGAAGCGACCGAGGTCAACGTAAGCCGCCTCAACCGCAATGTATTTGTGGAGTTGATAGCCACCGAACAAGCGGTAACCGGTGTCTTTGGTATTACTGACGGTGCTTGGATTGGTGAAGCCCAGATCGAGGAATTGATCCGACTGCGCGGCGTTGTTGAACTTGATGTCTGACTTGCCGATGCTGCCGCCGACGTACCACTGTGCGTAGGACGGAGCGGCGGCACTGAGGCCGATGACCGCGAGTGCAGCCACTGCTATTGGAGTGATTCTTTTGTTCATAAATTTTCCTTAGTTTTCAAATGAAGTGGAGCGCGGTAACGGGTACAAAATGAGGTTTGACTAAAACGGCATGAGCTGCAAATTAAGGCTGCGTTCGAGCAACCAGCCGAGGGATACGGCGGCGATCACGACAGAACCAGTCTGCAGGGCAAAACGCGGATAAGCGGTGGAGCTACGTGAGAGGTATGCCAACGGCACCACAATGGCGACCAGAATCAATTGGCCGATTTCGACACCGATATTGAAACCGAGCAACGAAAGCACGAGCGATGAATTGGGCAAATTAAGATCAGCCAATACGCTCGCAAAGCCGAAGCCGTGAATCAGGCCAAACGCGAACGCAACAAGCCAACGCTTGCGTGGCAGGAACGGCCAGATATTGTCAAGCGCCGTGGCGAGCACCGACGCAGCGATGAGCGACTCCACGAGTCGGGACGGCAGGCGCACCACGTCCAGCGAGGCGAGCGACAACGTGATCGAGTGGGCAAGGGTGAACGCAGTGACGAGTTTCAGTACGCTCCACAACGCGGTGCGAATATCCGCGACGGGAACCCAGCGACGGCCCTCACGCGTGAACACCGCCGGCAGCAATAGCGCGACCAAAAACAGAATGTGATCAAAGCCGATGGCAATGTGCTTGACGCCATCCGCGATATAGGTGCCCAGCTGCGCGAGCGTGCTGCCGCTGGCCAGTGTGAACGTCTGCGTTCCGTGATCAGCGGGAAATACTGCGCTCACGACGTGCGCTGAGTCGGTGCCGTCCTTGCCGGGCGTTTCCAGTTTCAGCAGCCCGCGATGTTGCGCGTCTACGTCGAACAGCAGTCTGTAGTTAACTGTCAGTGCTTCTAAATTGTCGGGACAGGTAGCTGAGAGTTTAAGTACGGCGTAAGCACCATCACTATGCGTATCGATGAGCTGATCACCGATGGTAATTGGACAGGCGCTGTTGCCTGATTTCAGATCAAGATTCTGCATCG
>JAYWAQ010000111.1:0-2392 GCA_043782305.1 Burkholderiales bacterium | reverse complement strand
CGCCGATCATCAACCCGCCACAAAGCGCGATTCTCGGTGTGCATGCCACAAAAGATCGTGCGGTTGTGGAAGGCGGTCAGATCGTGATTCGTCCAATGAACTACCTCGCTATGAGCTATGACCATCGCATCATCGACGGACGTGAAGCGGTATTGGCGTTGGTGGCGATGAAAGAGGCATTGGAAGATCCGGCTCGGTTGTTGCTGGATTTGTAATGGTTGTGTTGGATCAAGAGCGCTACGAGATTCTCGCTGAAAAATTTCAGCGAGAACAGGTGTCACTTCTGCGTTCGGCCTTAAAGCAACACGGAATCGCTGGCGATACTGCGCGCGAAATTTGTGGCGTTTTTTCGTTCGACCTTGCTATGGTTTTTGACCAAGGTGAGCTTGAGTTAGATCAAAAGTCATTCCGCCCCGTCGTCGCGTTTACTGCTGACGAAGAAGAATTTCTCGTTCAGCCCGCGAGGGTTTCGTTTCATGAACATGCATACGGCACTGTTGCTGACGAATTTGACCGGCGCGAGTAGCACGTAGGGCGGAACGCAAAGCGGATCCGACAAATTGACGATGAAAACAACTCAATACTTTCTCGCCACGCGCACTCGCCCCGACCGCGTCACTATTGGCGATGAATGGATTGAATTCGTGCTGACAAATGCATTGCGAAAAGAAACTCAGGCGGACGGTCGAATTCGCCGATGGGCGGCCATTGACGACGCTGATGGACGGATGCTGCGCGTAGTGACACTAGACGACGGCGAAACGGTACACAATGCATTCTTCGACAGGAGCTTTAAGCCATGAAGATCAAATACTTTGAAGATACAGACACGCTCTACATTGAGTTTCGCGGAGCCACGATCACCGAGACGCGCGATCTTGATGAGAACACTGTGCTCGACGTCGATGCTGACGGAAACATTTGCGCCCTCACGATGGAGCACGCCAAGTCGCGGGCTGACATTCCCAGTTTTTCATTTGAACAAGTTGCAGCCTAACGCCTGCGCGAGAGAATATGGATCAATTTGACGTTGTAGTAATCGGTGGTGGCCCTGGCGGCTACGTGGCGGCTATTCGGGCTGCGCAACTGGGATTCAAGACGGCGTGTATCGACGACTGGAAGAATGCGGCAGGCAAGCCTGCACCCGGTGGTACGTGTACCAACGTGGGTTGCATTCCGTCGAAGGCGTTGCTGCAATCGTCTGAGCATTTTGACCATGCGCAACACCACTTCGCGGAGCACGGCATCACCGCCACTGGCGTGTCGATGGACGTGGCGAAAATGCTGGCGCGCAAGGACACGGTCGTCAAGCAGAATAACGACGGCATCTTGTATCTGTTCAAGAAAAACAAGGTCACGTTCTTTCACGGGCGTGGCTCGTTTGCTGGCGCGGCGAAAGAGGGTGTGTACGAGGTCACCGTAACCGAGCCTGCAAAAACCGCGATCACGGGCAAGCACATCATCATCGCCACGGGCTCGAATGCGCGTCTCTTACCGGGCGCTGCGTTTGACGAAAAACTGATTCTGTCGAACGACGGCGCGCTGCGTATCGAGAGCGTGCCCGCGAAGCTCGGCGTGATTGGCGCGGGTGTTGTTGGCCTCGAACTGGGATCAGTCTGGCGTCGCTTGGGTGCCGATGTGACGGTGCTTGAAGGCCTGCCAACATTGCTCGGCGCAGTGGACGAACAGGTCGCCAAAGAGGCGCTGAAGCTCTTCACTAAGCAAGGTTTGAAGATCAGCCTAGGTGTGAAGGTCGGCGCGATTACTGCGGGCAAAAACAACGTGTCGGTGGCGTACACCACTGCCGACGGCAAGGCCGAAAACGTCACGTTTGATCGACTCATCGTCTCTATTGGCCGCGTGCCAAATACGAATGGTTTGAACGCTGACGCAGCCGGTGTGAAGCTCGACGAACGCGGCTTTGTCACTGTTGACGGCAATTGCAAAACGACCGCCGCGAACGTGTGGGCAGTGGGTGACGTGGTGCGCGGCCCGATGCTCGCGCACAAGGCCGAAGAAGAGGGCGTGGCCGTCGCTGAGCGCCTTGCCGGCCAGCATCCACACATCGATTTCAACTGCATTCCATGGGTGATTTACACCTCGCCTGAAATCGCGTGGGTCGGCCAGAACGAGCAGCAATTGAAGGCGGCAGGCGTCGCCTACAAGGCGGGCAGCTTCCCGTTCATGGCCAACGGTCGTGCGCGCGCATTGGGCAGCACCGACGGCTTCGTCAAAATCATCGCCGACGCCAAAACCGACAAAGTGCTTGGCATGCACGTGATCGGCGCGATGGCCTCTGAGCTCATCGCCGAGGGCGTGATGGCGATGGAATTTGGCGCATCGTCAGAAGACATTGCGCGCATTTGTCACGCCCATCCGACGTTGTCAGAAG
>JAYWAQ010000110.1:0-2392 GCA_043782305.1 Burkholderiales bacterium | reverse complement strand
CGCGTTTGAGCTCACGCAGGATCGCTTCGCGGATGATGCCGTCTCCGCCCTTGGCGACGAACGTTTTGATCGAGAGGCGCTTCTGCGGCGCGGTCGCGATCACACTGAAGTCGCGAATGCCTTCGAGGCTCATCGCGAGCGTGCGCGGGATCGGCGTCGCGGTGAGCGTAAGCACGTCCACCTCGGCTCGCAGCTTTTTCAACTGCTCTTTTTGTCGAACGCCAAACCGGTGTTCTTCGTCGATGATGACGAGGCCCAAATTCTTGAATTTGATGTCGGGCTGAATGAGCTTGTGTGTGCCGATCACAAGATCAACTTTGCCCTCGGCCATGCCCTGCAGCGTGGCCTTGATTTCCTTCGGCGAACGAAAGCGAGAAAGCTCCTCAATGCGGATCGCCCACGGCGCGAAGCGATCCTTGAACGTGTTGTAGTGTTGTTCGGTCAACAGGGTTGTCGGCACGAGTAGCGCTACCTGTTTGCCACCCATCAGTGCGACAAACGCAGCGCGCAGAGCTACCTCCGTTTTACCGAACCCGACGTCACCGCAGACCAGACGGTCCATCGGTTTCGCGGCAACCAAATCCTGAATGACGGCTTGAATCGCAGCGCTCTGATCGGGCGTTTCTTCAAAACCAAAGCCTGATGCGAAGGCTTCGTAATCGCTCCAGTCCACTTTGAATGCGTGGCCGGTACGCGCTGCGCGCTGTGCGTAAATGTTCAACAATTCGGCTGCAGTGTCGCGCGCTTGTTGTGCGGCTTTTTTCTTCGCTTTTTCCCAGTGCCCGGAACCTAGCGTATGAAGCGGCGCATGTTCGGGCGAGGTGCCGCTGTAACGCGAAATCAGATGCAGGTTTGACACCGGCACGTAGAGCTGCGCGTCGCTCGCGTATTGCAAATGCAGGAACTCGGTCGGGCCTTCGCCGAGGTCGAGCGACACTAGGCCGAGATAGCGACCAATGCCATGTTCTTCGTGCACTACCGGGTCACCGACTTTGACCTCCGAGAGGTCTTTCAACATCGAATCGATGTTGCTCGTCTTCACGCGTTTGCGACGCGTCGAGCGAGTGGTGCTCGGATAAATTTCTGCTTCGGTAACGAAGCTCAGCTTCTCTTCGACCAGAATCGTGCCAGTGAAAAGTGGCGCGGGCGTGATGCAGAACGCTTCGGTCGTCGCCAGAAATCCGGTGAAATCTTCCACCTTGTGAGGCGTCAAACCATGCTCAACAAACATTTCCTGCAAGGTTTGCAAGCGTCCCGAAGACTCGGCACAGAGTAATACACGGCCCTTGCTCTGTGTCGCGTTCGCAAGAAAGTCAGCCAGTGCGCCCAGTAGACGTTCTTTGCGTCGATCAATCTCCATGGGCGGGACGCGATGCGTTGTTTCGCTTTCGCCAGCCTTCAGTTCGTAGCGTGAATACGCCTTCAACTCGTGCAAAAAATCATCGCGCCCGAAGTACAGCTCGGCCGGTTCCAGCAAAGGCCTGGCGCTGTCGCCGCGCAGCAAGCCCCAACGCTCTCGCGTCTCACGCTCAAAGTCCGTGAGTACTGTGTGTATGTCACCGACAAGCGCGAAAACCGCATCCTTCGGCGCATGATCGAACAGCGTTTCGGCTGCGTCGAAAAAGAGCGGCAGGTAATACTCAATCCCACCCGGAAAAATGCCATTTGATACGTCTTTGTACGCCGCCGATTTCGACGGATCGCCTTCGAATACTTCGCGGAATCGCTGACGGAAAACGGTGCGTCCCGCCTCATCCGTCGGGAACTCACGCGCTGGCAACAGCGACAGCTCGTTGACCGGATACAGCGTGCGCTGCGTGTCGGGCTCAAAAGTTTTGATCGACTCAATTTCGTCATCGAACAAATCAAGTCGCACGGGCAACGTACCGCCCGTCGGGAAGATGTCGATAATGCCGCCGCGCACGGCGAATTCACCTTGCGACACAACCTGTGTGACGTGCGTGTAACAGCCCAGTGTCATCTGTTGGCGCAGTTTGTCGACGTCGAGTTTCTGCCCTTTTTTCAGCGCGAAGGTGCGCGCTGCGATAAAGCTGCGCGGGGCCAGTTTTTGCGTCGCCGTCGTTGCTGCGACGATCATGACGTCGCATGCGTTGGTGGCCAACGCATAGAGCGCTTTCAGGCGATCACTGACCAGATCAGGGTGCGGCGAAAAATGATCATAAGGCAGCGTTTCCCAATCGGAGAATTCGCGCACGCGGAGCGTCGGATCGAACCAAGCGATCTCGACGGTGAGCTGATGCACGTCCTGTGCGTCGGCGCAGGTGACGATGAGTGTGCGATTGCTTAAGCGCAGTGCGGCTGCGAGGCGAGCCAGCGCGAGCGCCGTGCCCGCGCCCGCTGGGCGAGCGACGGTGGCGCGCTCACCGTTGCG
>JAYWAQ010000109.1:0-2396 GCA_043782305.1 Burkholderiales bacterium | reverse complement strand
ACTTAAAACACCCCGAATTTCGCGTATTTTTCGTAGAATGGCTTTTCGATAAAATGGCTTTCTAGACTAGGCTGTAAGGCATTTTTTCTAAAAGTCGACTTCTTGATAAATTTCGCGCTACGCCCTGTTTTATAAAGGTTCTAGCGAAAAGCTGTCGCAAACACGTTGCAACCTTACAACATCGAGTGCAGCTATTCGATTGCCGTTGGCTTGACGGTGTCTTTTTCTAAACTCCTGTAACTTTACGACGAACGACGAGGGCTTGCGACCAGTGACGATTCGGTTCCGCCCTGCATCCACTATCCTATTCACTGCTGTAACGATCACGCCTTTTTTGGAGTCAATATGCTGAAATTTGTGCTGGCCTTGGCGCTGGCCGTGAACCTTGTCGGTGTCGCGTCGCCTGCCGTCGCCGCCGAACCCGTCTCGCTCGAAGAGTTTTTCAAAAACCCATCGTTGGCCGGTCCTACGTTGTCGCGTTCGGGGAAGTATCTCGCCGCGACCGCTCCGCTCAAAGGCCGCATGAATTTGATGGTGCTCGACCTCGACACCCGCAAAGGCACCCTGCTCACCTCGTTTGAAGATTTCGACGTGGTCAGCGTCCGCTGGGTCGGCGACGAGCGTCTGGTGTTCTCGCTAGGACAAGCCAATTCACCAACTGGCCCCGGCCAGTTTGACGGCGGCGGATTGTTTGTCGTGGGCCGTGACGGATCGGGTTCGCGTCGACTGGCAGCAACCGTTCGTGAAACGCGCGGCAGCGGCACAACTATTTATCGCGGCTTGACGATGGAAAGCACGATTCCAGGCAGCACCGACGAGATCATTGCGTCGGGCAATTTGACCAGCGCAGACTCCGTGGATTTGTACCGCGTTAATCTTAACAACGGTCGCACCCGGTTGCTGACATCGGGTCGTCCCGCCGACCTCACCGAAGACTGGATTCTTGACAGCAAACAAGTGCCCCGCGTGGTGGTGGCATCGGTCAAAAACGAGCTGACGCGCGTCGTTTACTACCGCAAGAGCGAGAGCGTGCCTTGGGAAGAAATTGCGCGTTACTCTCGTGACAAAGGATCGGTGATCGTGCCCCTCGCTTTTGAATCCGACGACCAGATGCTGCAGGTGGCGACCAACAAAGATCGCGACACGATGGCGGTTTACCGCTATGACCCCAACACCAAAAAACTGGGCGATTTGGTCGCGGGTCATCCGCGCTACGACATGGGCGCGAACTCGGAAGGACAAACGGTTCCAGGCGCGGTGATTCATCCGGAAACCAATCAAATTCTGGGCTACCGCGTTGAGGCGGAAAAGCCGGAAGTGACCTGGATTGACGAAGGTCGGGCCAAAACGCAAAAAGTCATCGATGCGTCGCTGCCGGGCACGATCAACTCGTTTGTGCGCGTGGGCGAAGGCAAGCGCTTGTTGGTGTCGTCGTTTTCGGACTTGAAACCACCCCGCTGGTATTTGCTCGAAGAAGAAAAGCGCACGCTGGAAGAAATTGGCGCATCGCGTCCGTGGCTCGACGGCAAACTGGTCGAACAACGACCCTTTACCTTCAAGACCCGCGACGGTCTTGAAATTCCGGGTTACGTGTTTCTGCCAAAAGATTACAAGCCCGGTACCCGCCTGCCCACCATTCTGCATATTCACGGCGGCCCGTTCGCTCGCGCAGACACCTTCCGTGGTGGCTTTGGCACACGCGAGGGGCAACTCTTCGCCTCACGCGGCTACGCGGTCGTAGTGCCCAATTTCCGCATCACACCGGGCATGGGTAACAAGATCTACTCCGCCGGATTCGGCGCAGTAGGCGGCAAGATGTCGGAAGACCATGAAGACGCGCTGAAATGGGCGATTGAGCAGGGCTACACCGACCCTAAGCGTGCCTGCATCTCGGGTGCGAGCTATGGCGGTTACGCCGCTTTACAAGCGATGGTGAAAACGCCCGACATGTTCAAGTGCGCAATCGCTGGACTGGCTGTGACGGACTACAAATACCAGCTCACCACACCGGATGGCGACACCTACAGCAGCGACCCCGGCGTTGAGTTCTGGAAAGCGGTGCTGGGCACCAAAGACCTGGACTCACAATTCATTCGTGATATTTCGCCGGTCAACAACGCCAGCAAAATCAAGGGCGCAGTGTTCCTCTACGCGGGCGAAAACGACATTCGCGTGCCGATTGATCAAATCTATCGCATGGACAAAGCATTGAAGGCAGCAGGCAATCCAGCGAAGGCGTTCGTGATCAAAGCCAAAGAGGGTCATGGCTACGGCAAGCTGGAAAACAACGTCGATCTTTACACCCAAGTGCTCAAATTTCTGGATGAGCAGATCGGAAAGTAGCCGCTGCGTAAGCTGAAGCTTAGCAACGAAAAACGGCCCTGCGGGGCCGTTTT
>JAYWAQ010000108.1:0-2399 GCA_043782305.1 Burkholderiales bacterium | reverse complement strand
CAAACCCACCTTGTCCCGCAGTGCACTTTCGCTACATTAACGGTCAGGCACTCGCCGAATGCAATTGGTAATTTCTCTTCAACGCAGCCGTCTTACCCATTGGCTGCTCCCGCCCCCAGCACTCCCAAGCTTCGGAGCGCCTTGGTGACCGTGCTTTCTCGACGTTTGCCGGTGTCCGCTCTCCCCTTCTCCGCTCCTCCTCGTTCATAAGGAAATTCATGACGCCTTCCAAGTCGCGTGTCGTGTCCATTAATTCGCGTTCGACCAAATCAAAGTCAGCGCCCACCAAACTGTTCGTGCTCGATACCAATGTCATGATGCACGATCCGACATCGCTCTACCGATTTGAAGAACACGATATCTTTCTGCCGATCTGCACGCTGGAAGAACTGGACAACAATAAAAAAGGCACTCTTGAGGTCAACCGCAATGCGCGTCAGGCCTCACGATTTCTCGATGAGTTGGTCAAAGGCTTTGACAACGGCATTGACGAAGGCATCCCGCTGACCAAGGCGTCGGGCGGTGCCGCAACGGGGCGGCTGTTCCTGCAAACCGAACCGCTGTCGGTGCAATTGCCGGCCTCCTTCGCGGCGGGAAAAGCTGACAACGAAATCATCGCTGTCTGCCTGCATCTGCGCAAGAAAGAGCCCAAGCGCCACATCACGCTGGTGTCGAAAGACATCAATATGCGCATCAAAGCACGCGCATTAAACGTTGACGCAGAGGACTACTACAACGACAAGGTACTGGAGGATTCGGATCTCCTCTACACCGGCATGACCGAGCTGCCCGCTGACTTCTGGGAGAAGCACAGCAAGGGCATCGAGAGCTGGCAGCAGGGCGGTGCGATGTTCTACAAAATCATCGGCCCCATCGTGTCGAAACTGCTGGTCAATGAGTTTGTCTACACCGAGGTCGACACGCCGTTTTACGCACGCGTGATCGCCATCGAGGGCAAGGTCGCCACGCTGCAAACGCTGCGTGATTTCGGTCACCACAAGAACGCCATCTGGGGCATCACAGCAAGAAATCGCGAGCAAAATTTCGCGCTCAATTTGCTGATGAATCCCGACGTTGATTTCGTCACGCTGCTCGGGCAGGCGGGCACTGGCAAGACATTGCTCACGCTCGCCGCAGGCCTGCAATTAACGCTCGACCAGAAGATTTACAACGAAATCATCATGACCCGCGTCACAGTGCCGGTCGGTGAAGACATCGGCTTTTTACCGGGCACCGAAGAGGAAAAAATGACGCCGTGGATGGGCGCGCTTGAGGACAACCTGGACGTCCTCATGGGCGCAGATAACGACGCCGGCGAATGGGGTCGCGCCGCGAGCAACGAGCTCATCCGCTCGCGCGTAAAGGTGAAGAGTCTCAACTTCATGCGCGGTCGTACGTTTCTGAACAAACTCCTGATCATCGACGAGGCGCAAAACCTGACGCCGAAGCAGATGAAGACGCTGATCACGCGCGCGGGCCCAGGCACCAAGGTGGTCTGTCTCGGCAACATCGCGCAGATTGATACGCCGTACCTGTCCGAGGGCTCATCGGGCCTGACTTATGTGGTAGATCGGTTCAAGGGCTGGGCGCACGGCGGGCACGTCACGCTGCAACGCGGTGAACGATCACGATTAGCGGATTACGCGGCAGAGATTTTGTAGTGCGGCGCATACACTGAACGCGCAACAAGGAGGATTTGTTATGCAAAAAGTTTTCGTGACGGTACTTGCGACCCTCGTCGCAAGTGCGAGTTTCGCGCAATACCCCGAGCGCGCCGTCAACTACATCATCCCGTTCGTACCGGGCGGTGAGAGCGACATCACGGCGCGACTGCAGGGCAAGGTTTCATCGAAAATTACCGGCAAGGACTTCATCGTTCAAAACAAAGCCGGTGCCGGAGGCGCGCTCGCCTGGGGGCAGTTAAACAGCATGCCGAACGACGGCTACACCATCGTCGGCAGCAATTTACCGCATCTGATTCTGCAACCACTAGAAGGTCAGGTGCCGTACAAAACCGACGACATCGTCAACGTGTTTTTCTTCCAGTACACGGCCGATGCGCTGGTCGTTTCGGCGGACTCGCCCTACAAAACCTTCGCTGATCTGATGGCCGCGGCGAAAGCCAATCCCGAAAAAATCACGGTGGCAGGCAGCGGCACCAACTCAGCCAATCACATGGCGTATCAGCGGCTGGGCCTGCAGGGCAAAGTCAAAATGACCTATATCCCGTTCAAAGGCACGGGCGACTTGACCACGGCTCTGCTCGGCAAACATGTTGATGCCGCGATGAGTTATCCAACGTTCGCCGTTGCCAACCGGGAAAAAATTCGCATGCTGGCCGTGGCTACGCCGAACCGCCTGCCGCAATTCCCTAACGTCCCCACGTTCAAGGAACTGGG
>JAYWAQ010000107.1:0-2400 GCA_043782305.1 Burkholderiales bacterium | reverse complement strand
AAACTGATCGAAGGAATGTAGGTGAGGATCACCAGGCTCACCAGTAGCGGCACCAGCCACGGCAGGATAGCTGCCGTCGTACGTTCGACGCTCAGTTTCGCTACGCGTGCCAGCACGAACAGCACCATGCCCATCGGAGGATGCAACAGCCCAATCATCAGGTTTAGTACCATCACGAGACCGAAATGCACTGGGTCAATACCGAGCTTCAACACAATCGGCAACAGGATTGGCACGAGGATCGTGATGGCCGCAGTCGGCTCCAGAAAGCAACCGACAAACAGCATCAGTGCGTTGGCGAGCAACAAAAACACCCAGGGCTCTTTGGTGAAGCCGAGCACCCAATCCGCAATCGCAGCGGTGACGCCGGTTGCGGTCAACATCCAGCCGAAGATCGACGCAGCAGCGACGATGAACATCACGGTAGAAGTCGTCTCAACCGTATCGAGACACACCTTCACAAACATGCGCCACGACAGCGTGCGATACCAGAACAGGCCCAGCACCATCGCCCACACGCAGGCCGCGATCGCACCCTCAGTTGGCGTGAACAGCCCAGTGGTCATGCCGCCAATCAGGAGCACCGGCGTCATGATCGGCAGCACGGCCTGAAACTTGAATTTCCAGTCGGCTAGGAACAGCAGCACCAATGCGGCGACCACCGTCGGTTGCATCGGCGCGCCCCATTGCACCGCGTAATAAAGTCCGACCGGCCAAATGATCACGATGGCGGTTTCGATCAGCGCTCGACCGAAGCGGCCCCACTCAAAACTGATGTCTCCGCCCCAGCCGTTTTTATGTGCGAAGTACGCGACAGTGAGCATCATCAAAAAGGCCATCAGCATGCCCGGCAGAATGCCTGCGAGAAACAGCGCACCGACCGACACGTTGGCCATCATCGCGTAAATCACGAACGGCAACGATGGCGGAATGATTGGCCCGAGCGTGGCTGACGCAGCCGTTACGCCAACAGCGAATTCAAGCTCGTAACCATGATCCTTCATCGCCTTGATTTCGATGGTGCCTAGGCCCGCTGCATCGGCAATCGCGGTGCCGCTCATGCCCGCAAAAATGACCGAGCCGAGCACGTTCACGTGACCGAGCCCGCCCTTCATCCAGCCGACCAGCGCAAGCGCGTAGTTGTAAATGCGGTTGGTGATGCCGGCGTTGTTCATCAGATTGCCCGCCAGAATGAAGAACGGCACGGCCAGCAGCGGAAAGCTGTCGATGCCGCCGATCATGCGATGCACGACTGCGAAGCCCGGCAGGTCGCCGCTGATGAGGATGTAGAGCAGCGACGCGCCGGCCAT
The DNA here is from genome assembly GCA_043782305.1 of Burkholderiales bacterium. GTDB lineage: Bacteria > Pseudomonadota > Gammaproteobacteria > Burkholderiales > Casimicrobiaceae > Casimicrobium. Next base: position 1,090 of record JAYWAQ010000107.1, on the reverse strand, counting down.
CGCGATGGCCACGGGAATACCGCTCGACATCAATACGAGAAAGACAATTTTCAGCATAATTTTTCTCGCGTTCTAGCGATCAGCCATGGTGGAATCAGGGCGCTCAAGCACACTGTAGCCGCGCTTCCAGTGAATCCGGGCTACCCAGATAGAGCGCAACGTCATCGCAGCGAAACCAAACAGGCACATGCCGTACACAATGTTCATCGGCAGATCGATGATGGTCATCTTGTAGTTTTCCATCTTCATCATCATCTGCACCGTGAACACCACCATTGCCGAGAAGAAAGCGATGCGCATGACGTCTACCAGCGTGGACGCCACGCGCGACGCCTTCGGTGGCAGATAGCGATAGAGCAGATCGACCTGAATGTGGTTGTTCTTCACCACGCCAATCGTGGCACCGATAAACACGGTGCCGATGAGCAGATAGCGCGCGATCTCTTCAGTCCATGAAGCCGAATCGTTGAACACATAACGGGTGATGAACTGCACGAACACGACGCCGCCGAGCGCCCAGAAAAGACCGAGCGCCAGCCAGCCTTCAAACGGTGTTCCGGCAAAACTTACCTCTTCATCGACGGCGTGAAATTCGCCGTCGTCCCCCATGACCTTTGGGCCGGAGTCGAGATCCATCGATAGTGCCGCTTACTTAAGCGCTGTGATGCGGTCGTAGTCCTTGCGGTCGAAACCCAGCGACTCCAGCGTCGTGCTTTTGAGTACAGCAGCCTGAAAGCCCGCGCGATCCACGGTCACTATGTTGAGGCCCTTCTTTTTGAACTCTTCAACCAGCTCGCCTTCGCGCTTGATAATTTGCGCAGTGGCGCGTGCGGCGGCTTCCCGCGTTACATCGGTGAAGATGACTTTCTCGGCATCGGTCAGCTTGGTCCAGACGTGAGGCGCAATTTGTGTCACCAGACCGTCCACGATGTGGCCGGTCAACATGATGTTCTTCTGCACTTCGTAGAACTTCTTCGCTTCAATTGTCGTCAGCGGATTTTCCTGCGCCTCAACGGTGCCGTTTTGCAGCGCGAGATACACCTCGGCGAAGGCGAGCGGCGTCGGGTTGGCACCACACGCTTTCGGCGTC
>JAYWAQ010000106.1:0-2401 GCA_043782305.1 Burkholderiales bacterium | reverse complement strand
TTGTCGGATAGTCAACTTGTGCCGTAACGTGCCTTCAGCCCTTATAAAATAATCCATTGACAAGAAAGCTGAACCGCTTGAGCGCCGGTCATGGGCACCGGGTTACGATTGCGTTCACCGTCTTTTGCCGTCCACGAATAGAAAAAATTATCCATGTCTTGTGTCGTTTGCATTGAGGGGGACGACTTTGAAGTCGACGATGTGTTGGCCCGACTCGCCTCCGAGGCGCCAGCGTTGCGTTTCGCGGTAGTGCGCCGCGGTGAAGCTCATCGGCGCGGCAATCAGGTTCTGGTGGCCGCAGAATCGTCACTGAACCTCGAATTTTCGTCGGAGTTTTTTGCGCATCTGTCCTCCGAATTGCCATTCATCCGGCAGTTTCTGCGTGCTCAGGCTGCCACGCTGTCTTGGCTGACTCACGTGCCCGGCGTGCAGCGTGCCTACATCAAGGTCACCATGCAATTGCGCGACGTCGCCAAATTTCCGCAGGAAGAAGAAGAACTGCCCGATGACATCATCCGCTCGCTCGCAATGTCAGGGCTGCGCCTGAGAGTTTCGTACTCGGGCGAATGAGGTGAAAGAACGGCTGATCGTTGACGGAACCCCCAGCCAGGTCGCGTTCGCACCAAAGTGCACACGGTCGGTTCGACACGTTCGGGCACGTCATAGAAAAGTTAATCCATTCTTTTCTAAACTTTATTGCTCACTGGCCTCGGATCGCCCAACAAGTATCTGGGCCCGCTACCCCGCACACCCGCTGCATCCGCCGGGTTGTAGAGGCGGCACGCCGTAAGCGACAAACAACCGCATCCAATGCATTGATCGAGCTGATCCCGCAACGCTTCAAGCGCGTGGATGCGCTCGTCGAGCACTGAGCGCCACCGTTGCGACAGGCGCGTCCAGTCGCTCCTGGTGGGTGTGCGTGATTCGGGCAGTTGCGCGAGCGCGGCTGCGATGTCACCTAACCGCAGGCCAACGTTTTGCGCGCTGCGGATGAAGGCGACGCGGCGCAGCATGTCGCGGGCGTAGCGGCGCTGACCACCCGCCGTGCGGACACTTTTGAGCAAGCCCTGCTCTTCATAAAAACGCAGCGCGCTGTGCGGCACACCGGCGCGCTCTGCGAGTTCGCCGATGCTGATGAGCGTTTCATTCATGGCCGAAAAAGTGCTTGACCTCAAGTTAACTTGAGCTTTTAGCATGACTCACTTCCATCGATCACCTCACAAGGCGAGCCATGATTAACACCGAGACTCCGACCGTTTTGACCGCGTTACTGGATCGCGCGCAGGCGTTTGCGCCAGAGTACGGTGGCTCGCTGAGCACGCATCTGCCGATGGCGTTGGTGGCGCTGAATTCGCTCGGCGCGGACGCAGCGCGCATGGAGGCATTCTTCACGACGATCAGCGCGCGATTGCATGCTGCACCGGCTCGCGCAGCCGCCTGCGACGACTGGCTCGCGGTGCGCGGTGATCGTGCGGCATTTGCCTCGTTGCGTGCTTACTTTTTGCAGTCCATCGCGGACAGCGGGCGCGATGCGGTGCTGCGGCAGGCGCTGCCTTCGCTCTTGGACGGCGTCGGCGCGGTGGCGTTTCACGGCTTGATTCGTACTGCGAGTGCGACCGTCGCGGGCCACGACGCGGAGCTGGCGTCGGGGCTTGCCGTGTGGGCAAGTGGCCACTTGCCGTTGACGTCATTTGTCGCTGCGCAACCGTCCGAGACAAGCGCGGTAGACGTAGCAGACTGGCTGGCCCACATGGCGGCGCAGGGAGACGCGTGGCGCGTTGACACTGGCAGCATCACGTCGCAGATGCGCGCGTTCGTGCGCACACCGGCGTTCCGCGACGGCGCAGATCGCCTGACCGTGCACGACAACACATTGCGTGAACTGGCAGCAATGGCGCTGACGATTTACCTGCGCACAAAGAATTTCACCGTGCTGCACCTGATTACCAGTGCACACGCGTTGCGCCTGCTGATGCCATGGCTCGACGCGCCCCTCATCGCGGTGCGTCACTATGCACGCGCTTATGCGGCGGGCGTGGCCGCGAGTGGCGTCAAGGTTGATGCACCGGTCATCGCAGTGAACCTGTTGCCGTGGCCCGAGGCGCTGCGGGCGGGCGCTGCGTCGAACGACGAGCATGTGATCAAACTGGTGTACGCCTGCGACGACGAATGGCAGGTAACAGGCGATGGCAACTATCAGCGGGCGGCGAGTTTGGCGGTGGCCGCCTGAGGCTATCGGTGCAAGAAAAGCAGGTTACAGCTTTTCGCTGGAAGCGCCGTTAAATATGGGCGCAGAGGTCACTATGATCAATTTACGACTTGTGCCGTTATTAGCGCTTAGCCCTAATGCATTGGGGCTTCCAAGAAAAAGCTGTATAGCTTTTTTCATACCTAGCCAGGC
>JAYWAQ010000105.1:0-2402 GCA_043782305.1 Burkholderiales bacterium | reverse complement strand
CACGCGATCGTGGTCATGCTCATGTTTATGCTCGTGATCGTGCGCTTTCGCCTCGGCTTCGACGTGCGCAACATGAACCGGGTGCTCGTGCTGATGGTGACTGTGATGGCCCTGCATATTGCGTGTTCAGTCCGCGCCGATTAGCACTTTGACATGCTCGCCGACGCTGCGCGCCAGCGCGCCCAGCGAATACCCGCCTTCAAGCGTGGAGACGATGCAGCCATTCGAATACAGGTCAGCAACCGCGACCAGTTGCTGCGTGACCCAGCGATAGTCCGCTTCCACCCAACCCAGCGAGGCCAGTTCGTCATCACGATGCGCGTCAAAACCCGCTGAAATCACGATCAACTCGGGCTGAAATTCGTGCAGCGCAGGCAGCCAGCGATCGGTCACGGCGGCGCGCATGGCGTCGCCCTTCGTATAGGCGGTCAATGGCACGTTGACCATGTTGTCGGCCATCGGACGATCACCGGTGCCAGGATAGAGGTGATGCTGAAACGTCGACACCATGAGCACGCGACCGGCGTTGCATTCCTCAACCAGAATGTCTTCCGAGCCGTTGCCATGATGGACGTCAAAATCAACCAGTGCGACGCGTTGCAGGCCGTGTGTCTCAAGCGCGTGCAGCACGGCAATCGCCGCGCTATTCAAAAAGCAAAATCCCATCGCGCGATTGCGCTCCGCGTGATGTCCCGGTGGCCGGATATTGCAAAACGCCCGCTGCACTTCACCCGTACAAACCAGATCCACCGCGCGTACCGCCGCGCCGACTGCGTGCAGCACTGCGCTCATCGTGTGCGGGTTCATCGTCGTGTCGCCGTCAATGCCCGCGTACCCGCGCTGTGGTGAGATTTCCTCAAGTTGGTCGAGCAGCCCTGCGCTGTGCGCGCGCAAAATCACCTCGCGCGTCGCAGCGGGCGCTGTTTCTTCGCGCATGAAATCCAGAAGGCCGTTTGCACGCAAATGGTCATTGATCACGCGCACGCGATCCGGGCACTCCGGATGATGCGAACCCATCTCGTGTTGGGTCGAAGACGGGTGAGTAAAGTAGGCAACAGTCATTTAACGCAATTCCTCCAGCAGCAATTATCGCCGCTGGCGCAAGGGAGAAGCGGCGCGCAACTTCGACGTAAAAAAAGGCTCCCAAAGGAGCCTTTTTCCCGAAACACGAGTAACTTAAACGCGCTTCTTGAATTCGTCGGTACGCGTGTCGATTTCGATCACGTCGCCAGTGTTTACAAAAGCTGGAACCGGGATTTCGAAGCCAGTGCCTTTGAGGCGCGCGGGCTTCATGACCTTACCCGAAGTGTCGCCGCGAACGGCTGGCTCGGTGTATTCCACTTCACGAACGAGCGTGGTCGGGATTTCGAGGCCAATGGCGCGTCCGTCGTAGAACGTGACTTCGCAAGGCATGGCATCTTCGAGATACTTGAGCGCGTCGCCCATGCTGTCTTTTTCGATGTCATACTGGTTGTATTCGCTGTCCATGAAGGCGTACATCGGGTCGTTGAAGTAGCTGTACGTCACTTCTTTTTTCTCAAGCATCACGACGTCAAATTTGTCGTCGGCCTTGAATACGGTCTCAGTGCCGCCGTTGGACAGCAGATTTTTCAGCTTCGCTTTAACAACGGCCGCGTTGCGGCCCGATTTCGACAGCTCGGCCTTGATGACCACCATCGGGGCATCGTTGATCATGATGACGTTGCCGGTGCGGAGTTCAGATGCGAGTTTCATAGATTGGTTTTTAGAGGTTGCGCGCCTGAAACGTTTGCAGTTTGGATCGAGTCGCGGTGATCGCGATCTATGCGGCTAATGCGAGCGGCGCTGGTTTTCGTAGCAAAGCCTTTGATTTTAACTAACTTTTTTCTTTTTCAGCGAATTTACGAATTGGAGCAGGCGGGTGGCTAAGTCAGTTTGGGCGAATAAGTGGTTGCGCCAGTGGGTCGCGTGTGCTTTCAACGCCGGTAGATGTGAGGCGAAATTGGCGTAGGCATCGGCATTGTTTTCGCCGCGATTGAAGGCTTGCTGGGCCTGTCTGAGCGCTCGCGCGGCGTCGGTCGCAAGGTCTTCGCAGTAATGATCCAGCCATGCGTCGAGCTTGACGAAATGAGCATCGTCGGGCGTCGGGTAGATGTGCCAGAGGAACGGTTTGGCTGCGTACTGGGCACGTACAAAGGAGTCTTCGCCGCGCACGATGAGCAGGTCGAATTGCGCGAGGAGGGCGTCGAATTGGGTTTGTGGGGCGGGGAGCGCTGAGCGCCACGCCGGGTCGGCGTCGTCCACGCGGGATGCAGTGGTTACATGAGCGGACAGCGCGTTCGCGAAGGCGCGCACGGGGGCGTGGGGGTAGGCGAAGGCGAGGAGCTCAGTTGTTTCGCCATGGCTGCCCGCACCACCGTCAC
>JAYWAQ010000104.1:0-6692 GCA_043782305.1 Burkholderiales bacterium | reverse complement strand
ATCTGAACAATAGGTTCGCTGATTCCTCGGGCGAAAAGCCCAGGTCGGCGAACACGTTGCCGCTGCCTTCGGTGATCTCAAGTTTTTCCATCATCGTTGCTCCGCTTCTTCTACTTTGCTGACTTTAGCGACAGCAGCAGATCGTTGTATCGCCTGCTGGCCAGCTCAATATCGCTCTTCGCCGTGCGCTGGATCTTCTTGCCGAACGCGTGCAGCACGTACACCGCACCTGCAAATTTCGCCACGTACAGCACGCGCCACTGACCGCCTGCCTGCACCCTGATTTCGTTCACACCTGAGCCCACGCTCGGCATCGGTTTCCAGTCGAGGGGCTCCAGTCCGCTTCGCACCAGAAACAACTGCTGCCCCGCTTCGCGCTTGGCATCATCGGGAAACGCCGCAATGTCACGCTGGCTAGAACCAATCCACTTTACGGGTTTCGTTTTATATCGGTTTGGAAATAAATATCGTACGTTAATGCAGATTATGCTACCCGGCGAGTTCCCATTAGCTTTTTCGTGCAAGCGCAGCTGCATTGGGGCTAGCGCAGTAAATAGCCAAAAATCAACTTTTAGCCCAATGGTGCTTTATCCCTTATGCAGTGGGCGTTTCACAAGAAAGCTGCTGCTTACCTGCAAGCCCCGGCGATCCGGGGCAGTGTGTTGGCGGACGGCCCGGCGGGACATGACGGCTGCCTATTTTCCGCGTCGGCAAGCAGAACCGCGGCGTTAGTCAAGCGGCGGTTAGCGCGGCTTCGAGCACCGCCTCCAGCGGCGGTGGCTGTCAGTCTGGCTTTGGGTGAGCTGAGCTTCGAGCTGGCCGCACAGCACCATGAGTTCATCCACGCCGAAGCCTACCCCACTGGCGAACTCAAACACGGCCCGCTTGCTCTGGTGAAGGAGGCGATGCCCGTCTTCACCGCCGCGCCAAACGACTCGCTCATCGAAAAACTGAAAAGCAATCTGCAGGAGGTCCGCGCCCGCGCGGCGGCGAGCTGTTCGTCTTCGCCGACGCCGATTCGCACATCAGCTCAGGAGAAGGCCTGCACGTGATTCGCCTACCCGAACACTACGGCGTGCTGTCGCCAATACTGCACGTCGTGCCGCTGCAACTGCTCGCGTATCACACCTGCCACCTGCTGGTGAATGTGGTGACCGGTTGCCAACGGAATGGTCGTCGGGGTGGTCCAGCTGATAGTGCTGCTGGCAGGATCGACATTGACGACAGTGGTGCCGGAGTTAGTCGATGCGTTCGGGGGAACCTCGTTTGCACCGCGTAACGTTGCAGTAAATGACACCGCGTGAACGACTGAAACGTACACCGTAGCAAACAGAATCGTGACACAGGCGGTTAGCCCTCGGCGCATCGAAAAAACACTCATAAATCCACTTTTGGTGTGCCTAGAAATCCGACACTGAAACATCACAGCGAGATTTTTGGGATTTGCACAGCGATCGTTAAAGACTGGTTGCAGCCCGCCCGCTAACCCGTATGACCCAGCGACAAAACAACCCCGTAGGCGCGACGCGGTAGCTACCAGATAATGATCGACGGAAGTCGCTGCGAAGCGGTGCGGGGTCTGTCGCTTCATCGATCACGTTGACAAGGCGAAAGAAGGGGATTTCGAATGAGCTTCCCCACCAACACATTTGAATCGAGGTCGACATGCCTGTTTCCACTGGCTACTTGCCCGGGGCGAAGTTGAAGCACGGTCAGCGCCGCAATCAAACGATGGCAGCGCCCGGATCGCTAGGTAAGGCGTGTCTTACCCCGAAGTCAGAAAGCGCATGTCCCGAATAAATTTTGCGCATTGCTTACGCCAGAAAAGTGGCTGCTGCTACGCCGCTGGTGATCGAGGCGATTTAACGAATCCGCTTCAGGTAGGAACGGCTCTGCCGCAACGAGACAAACCTTGCAGCACGCATCACGTCTTCGACTGCCCCTTGAACCAGTGTTCAACGGGAGCCGGATTGCGATCAAAGAAACCGGGCTTGGGGAACATGATGAAGGTGCCTTCAATCTGGCTTCCGCGGACGGTGCCTTTCCACTGAAGCCGACCGTATTTTTCACTCTGAGTCTCGGTTTCAAAAGTCGTGGCATCGCCCTGTGTCGTCGTCTTGTAGTCGCCTTTGTTATAGCCATATTGATCACATGTCGCCGAATGGAACTTGCCAGCCTGGAAGGTAATGGTGTCGCCTTTGTCGTGGGCGTCTTTGCCCTTGTAGCCGATATCGGCAACGAAAACTTTGCCATCCAGGGCGGGCGTCTGAGCGGCGCTTTGCGTAGCGGTCAGCGCCAGCAGAGTAAAGAAAGCGGTGAATGCAGCGAGTGTGCGGTGAGAAATTAGCATGATCGGTCCCTTTGGAAATTAGATTGAACTTCGGGGCAGCTTACGTCGCCAGCGGCTCTGGCGCGCGCCAGCATCCTGATCCTAATTGCCAACAAATGCAAGAGCCCGCTTTGTCCAACGAGGTATGAGTCTGGGCGAGGCGATCGCCGAGCCGACGATTTCAAGGGCGAACAGATCCACAGCGCACGCCACAAACTGAATTGCAACAACCGTGCGGTCAGCACTGCAATTCAAGGGGTAGGGTCCGAATTTCGAAAGGCGAATAGCGGTCGAACGCCAAGGATTGGTTACCGCCCGGCGCTCACAGCGTGCGACGGGCGACAACGATCCGTCGACAACGGTCACTCGACAGCGAGATTATCCGGTCGCCGCAGGCAAGGGCCAGCATGGGTCACCCCGGTCGCACCGTGAATCTGCAACTCGCACGCTTCTCCTGCGATTCGTCGCGTGCCCCTACACAGCGTGTTTACCCATGAATACAGTTCACTCCATCGCAACAACGCGATGTTTTTTAGAACTGAACGGAGCACACCATGAGCCGCACTTTCCAAATCCTCTCCCGCACCGAATCGGCCGCGACTGCAGTGGGTGCGAGCCTGTTGTCCGTGATCACTGTGGGTGCCATGCTGGCGATGTTCGCCTCGGTCACGCCCGATGTGTCGACCACGCAGCCGATCGTGCTGGAGCGTGTCACGATCGTGGGATCGAAATCGGTTTAATGCTGCGTTTTGCAGGCCGCCTGTCGCGGTACTGCGCGCGGCTGGAGCCAACAGAAAATCCGCCGCGCCATCGCGCGCTCAACTGACCCTCCGTGCGACCCATTGTCGATTTATTAGGTTCAGCCTCGAATTATTTTGAGTAGATTGAATCAAAAGGATAGCGTAAAGGGCATTAGCAGAAAATTAAACCCGCCCTGACGCTTTTATCCATCCTCCTTTCTTTCGTCAGAAAACTCCCACCGCAATTTCTGACTAAACAGCTCGATTTAGTGAGACAGGGCCAAACGGCTGTTGCGTCCAGCATCCGCCGTGCCGCTGTAGCTGCGCAGCCCGGGCAGGTCCAGCACGGTGACACCGCCAAACTCAATGCGCAGCAGCCCTGCCTTTTCTAGCTCATGCAGCGCCTCGTTGGCGCGTTGGCGCGAAAGGGCCGACAAATGGCCGATCTCTTCCTGGCTTAGCTGTATAAAACGCCCGGTTTGCGGGTAAAGGTCGGGGTTGAACAAGCTGGCCAGACAGCGCGCCAGTCGGGCATCCGGCCCCAGCAGGCGGTCGTATTCCAGCAGGCTGATGAACAAGCCCAACCGGGCATTGACGTGCGAGAGCAAAAAACGGTTGAACGGCAAACTGGTATTGACCAGGCGGGTAAACGTGTTGATCGGCACACACACCAGACGTGATGCGCGCACGGCCAAACCGTTGTAGCGCCACACCGCATCTTTAAGCAAAGTGCCTTCGCCAAACCAGCCGCCATTGGTCACGCCGGTGAAGGTGGATTCCTTGCCCTCAGGTGAGCACACCGACATGATCAGCACGCCCTCAATCAGGCCGTACCAACAACGGGCGTGCTCGCCAACGCGGGTCACCAATGCGCCTGCGCTGACTCGCAGCTCGTACGATTCGGCGCAAACCTGGTTGAGTTCCTTGGGGGTGAGCGTCTCGGCCCACAGACTGTTCCTGAGGGTTTGCTCTGGCTCAGAAATGGCCATTGTTATCTCTCCTTGTCTGTGTCTTTTTTTTGTAACGCTAACGATGCTTTCTACAAATCACTACGTACACGGAGTGCGTTTGGATGCACGGGTTAACCCTTAGGTCACTTGTAGTCCGGACGACATCTAAAACGCAACTTGAGCCGTAGCCTTCATTACCCCCAACAAAGGAGAAGACGATGAAGGATACCCAGTCGATAGCGTTGGAATTGGAGGACGAGCAAACGAAGAAGGCGCAAGCGCCGAACTTGCGATCGACAGGCCGCAGACGTCTGCTGGCTTATGCGGTCAGCTCCCCTGTGCTCACCATGGCGGTGGGATTTGCCGGGAACCTCGCAACATCTTCCACAGCCTCAGCCGCCATACCGTTGGCGCTGACACCGCCCGACACGGTGGATTACTACGACCTTGCAGATTCGCTGGTGGAAACGTCTTTGCCCACCATGCCGCTGGTCACCCTGACGGTTGGCACCGATGGTCGCGTGACGCTGGATCTGCCGCGTCTGGAATCAGGCCAAGGCCTGGCTACGGCCTGCGGAATCATGGTGGCCGAAGAAATGGATGTGCCGCTCAGCATGGTTCGCGTCACGTCTGCCGATGCCCGCCCCGAACTGATCTTTAACCAGATCACGGGCGGCTCTTCTGCTGTGCGTGTGTTTGACGCAGGCATCCCGCTCATCGCCGGTGCCGCCAGAGCACGTTTGCTGCTGGCTGCTGCCAGCCAGTGGGGCGTGACGGTGGCCAGCCTGCGCGTTAGCGGCGGCGTGGTGATTGCCGCCGATGGCCGCACCACCACTTATGGTTCGCTCAGCGTCGCCGCATCATTGCTGCCAGTGCCCGGCAACATCATGCGCAAGCCGCCTTCGCAGTACCAGGTGATTGGCAAGCCCGCTGGTCGCCTGGATGCGCGCGACATCGTGATGGGCAAGAAAAAATTTACCCTGGACCAGGACGTTCCGGGTGCGATGCCCACCATGCTGCGTATGCCTTCGCAAATTCGCGGCACGGTGGTCAGCGTAAACAACCTTTCCATGGTGCGCGCCATGCCGGGAGTAGTGGCCGTTGTGGTGATTCCGACGGGCGGCACCATCGTTGCCAATCCCCCCGGTGTGGCTGTGATGGCTGAGACGTTTGGCCAGGCCTACGCTGCGGCTACGGCGCTCGACATCACCTGGGGCGACGGCCCGCTTAAAGGCATGTCCGATGCGACGATTCAAACCAGGCTTAAAAACTCCATTGCGCCGTTTGCGCTGCCGCCGCTGGGCGCTACAACCGTAGAGGGCGAGTTTGAGTTCAAAGCCGTGTCTGCGGCCCCTTTGGAAGTGGAATGCGCCATTGCCGATGTTCGCGCTGACCGGGCCGAAATTTGGGCCGGCCTGCAGACACCCATCATCACGCAGCAAGCCATTGCGATCGACCTCGGTCTGCCACAGAACAAGGTCAAGGTACATGTCGTGCCCTCGGGTGGCGCATTTGGGCGCAGGCTGTTCTGGGATCCGGTTCAGGTGGCGGCGCAGGTGTCCAGGCTGACCGGCCGCATTTGTAAGCTGATGTACCACCGCACCGACGACCTGCGCCAGACCCGTGTGCGTCCGCCGCAATATCACAAGGTACGCGCCACTCTGCTACTGGGACAGGTGCTCAGCTACGAGCAGCGCATTGCAGGGGTTCGCCTGGACGCGCGGCACGGCTATGGCGAGATCGGCACAGCACTAGCAGGTGCCTTGCCGCCAGCGGTGGCCAACACGGTGGGTAATTTGGGTTATGAAGAGTTCTTCTTCAAAACCATGGTGTCCTCGCCTTATAACTTTGGTGTCAGCACTAAATTGTTGACACCGATGGCGCTTGATATGAACACCGTGTCGTACCGCTCGGTACATATCCAGCCGTCCCGCAGTGTGGAAGAAATCATCGTTGACGAAATCGCCCGCAAGCTGGGCAAGGATCCGGTGGCCTTTCGGCTGGAATACTTGCGCTTGCCGCGTGCACGTGCCGTGCTGCAGGCGGTGGCTATCGCTGGCAATTGGGGCCGCGCCATGCCTGCTGGTTTCGCGCAAGGCGTGGCCGCACACCAGGAGAGCAAATCGTTCACAGCGGCCCTGGTCGAGGTGGATGCCCGAGACCCGAAGAACGTAAAGGTTGTCAAGGCCACCATTGCCATTGACGTGGGCAAGCCGATTAATCCGACCGGCATAGAGGCGCAAATCATAGGCGCTCTGACTGAATCGATTGCGCTCGTGCTCAATGCTGGCCTGACGATCAAGGACGGTTTGCCCATCGAGTCAAGCTACACCAACTACCGCTTCACGAAAATGCGCGACTACCCCAAAGACGTGCAAGTCATCATCATGCCCAATGTGGGCGACGAGATCGGCGGGCTGGGTGAGGTGGGCTTGTCTGCAACTTCGGGCGCCATTGCCAACGCATATGCCCGGGCAACAGGCCTCAAACCACGCAAGTTCCCGCTGAACGCGCAGCCCGCTTACACGCCGGTTCCTCCAGGCCAGTTGCCTATTCCCATATTTATTTCTTAAGGAGTCAAGCCATGCCCAACTTCAGCTTTACTGTGAATGGCAACGCCGTCAATGTCGAAGCCCCTGCCGATCTGGCCGTGCTGTGGGTGCTGCGCGACAA
>JAYWAQ010000103.1:0-2406 GCA_043782305.1 Burkholderiales bacterium | reverse complement strand
CGGGGTGAAGGTGGCCGGCACCGACCTTGCCGAGATCGACCGCCTGGCAGGCGAGATCGAGAAGGCGGTGAAGGGCGTGCCCGGCGTCAGCAGTGCACTGGCCGAGCGGCTGACTGGCGGGCGCTATGTTGACGTGAACATCAACAGGGATGCAGCGGCCCGCTACGGCATGAACATCGCCGACGTGCAGTCGGTGATCACCGCCGCCGTCGGTGGTGACAACATCGGCGAGACGGTGGAGGGGTTGCAACGCTTCCCGATCAGCGTGCGTTATCCGCGCGAGATTCGCGATTCGCTGGAGAAGATTCGCAAGCTGCCGATTGTGAGCGAACGCGGTGCGCGGCTGGTGCTGTCTGATGTTGCTGACATCCGTGTGACCGATGGCCCGCCGATGCTGCGCAGCGAGAACGCGCGGCTGTCGGGCTGGGTGTACGTGGACATTCGAGGGCGCGACCTGCGCTCTGCGGTGCAAGACATGCAGAAGGTGGTTGCCGAGAAAGTGGTGTTACCTGCGGGCTACTCGGTGTCGTGGTCGGGACAGTTCGAGTTTCTGGAGCGTGCGACCGCCAAGCTCAAAGTCGTGGTGCCGTTTACGCTGCTGATCATTCTGGTGCTCCTCTATCTGACGTTCAAACGCATCGATGAGGCGGTGCTGATCATGGCCACGCTGCCTTTCGCATTGGTCGGAGGCATCTGGCTGCTCTACCTGCTCGGCTACAACCTGTCGGTGGCCGGTGCGGTGGGCTTCATTGCGCTGGCCGGAGTGTCGGCCGAATTCGGCGTGATCATGTTGCTGTATCTAAAACATGCGTGGGACGAGCGCATCGCGCAGGGCAGGACAAGCAATGAGGATCTGCTTGATGCGATTCGCGAAGGTGCCGTGCTGCGGGTGCGCCCTAAAGCGATGACGGTCGCCGTCATCCTCGCGGGGCTGTTCCCGATCATGTGGGGCACAGGCACCGGCTCAGAGGTCATGCAACGCATTGCGGCTCCGATGGTAGGCGGCATGATCACTGCTCCGCTGCTTTCGATGTTCGTGGTGCCTGCGGTTTATTTGTTGATGCGAAGGACGCGGGTGTCTCGACGAGCCGTCAAAGTTCCCGCAACAGGGGTTGCATAGGTATGAAGCGGCTGCAACGTAAGCGTACGCGCGCGTTCGATAGGTCGTGCGGCGAGCGTCGTCAGGGTGAATAGTCATGCAAAACAATGGCTGTGCAACTGTACCGATGGTAGCTAAGGTGGCTAACAGCAACAAGTTGGGGCAGTACGCTCATTCGACACCAAGCGCCTGCTAGGAGCTCTCGTACTCGAGGACGGTTCCGCACGCGGCTTCGCGCAAATCTCTGCGATCCGCGTACTCGAACAAACGGGCATTGAGCTGATGCGATTGTTGGCACGAGCGCAGGCAGTATCGTCGGCACAGGTTATGCAGCGGGCATGACAGCAATCAACTGAGGTTGCCGCAACGCCTTTCAACAGTGTTAGCAATTACGGATGGTCTCAACATATTTTTGACGATCTGCGGCAACTGGACGACGTTTACGCCTATCGAACGCTAAGCAATCAGCCTGCGCCGCGACACTATGAGCGTAGCGCGCGGGAGAACTGCCGCGCCTCTCGAAACGCTTTGCCGTGCGTAGACAAGGCCGAGAACTCGTTCCGCATCGTCCACTGAGCTCAGCTAGATTCGTACCGCCGAACGCGCCAATTCTGTACCTACCGTACGGGCCAGCCTCCAGCCTGTACACGCTACAAATCCCCCAATACCGATAGCAAATAGACAGGGGCCGCCGTCACCATACGACCTTGCAACGAACGCGATTGCGATCATGGAGCCGGCGATTGAAACCGCGCGCGGCCAGTCGGTATGGCCCGTGGTGAAGGCTGTGACGCTCGCCGACGCGCTCATTGAGGACAGCCCAACCGCCAGCAGCAACAGCGACATATCAAGGTGATTTCCTTCCCACAATGAGTTGCGCACACCGATCACCATTGCCAGCAAGACTAGCGTGACCAACAATGACGCCGCTCCCACCAACCAGCAGTGGATTGCGCCACGCAACAAATCTACATTTTCTCTGGCATTAAGCTCGGCACGAGCCACATGAAGCGCCAAGAATAGCGAGGTCGCCACGAGGACGCAATCGCGCGCGGCAATACCAACAGTTAGCGTGGTGAATACGCTCACCCATGACAGTTGTTCGAGCCGCATGTTGACGGACGTGCGCCTACTTGACCCGTTCAATATCCGTAACGACGAAAACAGTGCCCTCCTTGATGGCTTTGAATCTCACCTTATCACCCGCTTTCGCCATGTCGAGCAGCGCGGCGTCTTTCACCTGAAAAACCATCGTCATACCCGGCATTTCGAGGTTCTTGATTTCTTCATGCTTAAGTGTGATCTTC
>JAYWAQ010000102.1:0-2408 GCA_043782305.1 Burkholderiales bacterium | reverse complement strand
AGGATGCACGCAGCCATGCGCCGTGCATCGTGTTTCTTGACGAGATCGATGCGGTCGCCTCGCTTCGGGGCACGAATGCGAGCGACAGTTTTAGTGTCGAAGTCTTAAACCAGTTGCTGCAGGAACTCGTCGGCATTCGTGATCCACGTGGCGCACCGGTCGTGATCATCGCGGCGACCAATCGCATTGATGCGATTGATCCAGCGTTGCTGTCACGCTTCGTCGAAACGCTGGAAGTGCCGCTACCCGACCCGACCGAGCGGTTGCAGCTGCTGCGCATCGTGCTGGAGTCGGTGGCCCTCAGTGAGGCAGCGCGCACCGCGGTTGAACGCTGGGTGGCCAAGACTGACGGCGATGCAAACGCAACAAACGATGCGAACCGTGACAACAGTTCACTGAGCCATCGCGACATTGATCAGCTCGTGCAGCGAATTCGCGGGCAGGCGGTGCGACGCATGCGACTGGCTGCGGTTGCTTCGGAGACGACCGAGGCTGAGGATCAAGGTTCAGGCGACGCGTTTCGCATTGAAGTCGGCGACGTGTCAGCGATCCTGCCACTCGCGGTCCAATCAACTGACCGCCCACCGATCCTCGCGACCGCCTTGGCCAGCACCGCAGTGGCCGCGGCGGCGAATCATGATCGTCACGATCATCCTGATCTCCATGATGGGTCAGAAGCTAGTGCGGGGGATGACATGAACGTTTCTGCGGCAACGATTGTCGATCACACTCAGCTCAATCAGCTCAATCAGCTAGCGCAGGTCGCGTAAGCAATCTGCCCAACCATTCCGGAGAAAACCTGATGAATTCTGATCTGATCGGGCTTGCGCTCACCCTGCTCTATGCCTTGCTCTGCATTGTGTTTCTCATTATCTGGGCGAGACCAGCACTGTTGCGACATTTTGGGGTTACGCCACCCCGACGAATATTTGCACGCGCCCGCATTGAACGCCTGCGCGACTTGTGGCGCGATCTGGCGCTGTCGGCCTCCGGACTGGCGGTGATCGCCTACGAGGAGGATGCCTTTGCAGCAAGCCTAGGCCTGCTGATGCTCGCGCTCTTCGGTTTGGCAGCACGCGCCATCGGCGACGACATCCTGGCCAACGGTGGCGGCACTGGTAGTGACACCGGTACCGGCACCAACACCCGGCGCTAGAACGTCGCACTGAGGCAACCCGCCCGGTGTCGACTTGACGTCTCAATTTCCCGTGTCGGGGAGAAATTGATCGCCCTCTGCGTCGCGCCACATGAAAATACTTGATTTCGTAAAAGGCATTGGTAGCTTCCATTCAAAGCCACCGCACTTTGGTTTGCGCGCCCACTCTGTCGACGCTGTTTTCGGCAACGTGCTTTCTGCAGCTGCGGCCTTTCAATCCGCGATTCAACGATGCGATTTTTTACGGTTAGAGACTAGCGTGTGGGCGCACTTCTCCTCTAATTTTTTTGGAGATTTGGCATGAATTTAGTTTTCACCAAAAGTCAAATTGATCGCCTCAAGCGCGATGCCCAACTGCTGCGCCGAAACGAAAAAATATCGTACGCTCAGGCGCTTGATGCGATCGCAATTAGGTCAGGCTACGAAAACTGGTCCCGACTGATGTTGGCCTCTCGACAACAAGAGGAAGGTAAGCACCCCAATGCCAACGGGCCGCACGCGGCAATTCGCGACCCCGGACGGAACGAACAACATCGACGAGCGAGTTCGCGCTAGCGCATACGCAGAGTACCTAGTCGTCCCTGAGAAACTCGTTTTCGCGGAAAGGCTATTCGTTTCGGCCTTGTTTAAGCCGTGGCCATCGTGAACAAGCGTTGCGTAGGCTCTGAGCTTCGCCAGCGATGACGCATCGCGATCAAACTCAGCGCGATAAAAAGCGCCAGTTGGCGCAGAATCTTTCGAAGGTTGTGCCCGGCACCACAGAGGATTGCATTGATCGCAACACCCTCGGTGCCTTTGAGGAAGTTTCGCGACAGCCGCCCGTCTGACTTCAGGTGCCCGATCACCGGTTCGATGGCGTTGCGGCGTTTGAGCTTTTTGTTGATCGCTCGGCTGACGCCTCGTTTGCTGCCTGCAATCCAGACTTTGAGATTGGCGAGCGCACCGTTGTCGATGCCGTGACCTTTGTAGCCCCGATCCACGTACGCCTCTTTGGGCGTCACGCCAGACAGCGAGCCGACCTGCTCGATGGCCGCTTTCAGTGTGTGCCCGTCAAACGGATTACCAGGTAGAGACTTCATGCCCACCACAAAGCTCTCTTTGCTCGTTGAGGCGATCGAGACTTTGTTGCCAAACTCGTACTTCTTGTGCGCCTTGCCCTTGGCGATGCAGGACACCTCAGGGGCGTGCACCGAGTAGATCTTGGGCGCTTCCCCCTCGGCGCGTGCTCGCTTCTGGCTGTGAATGCGGCCGC
>JAYWAQ010000101.1:0-2410 GCA_043782305.1 Burkholderiales bacterium | reverse complement strand
GCTTCCACGAACGGCAGCGACTCGATATCGCCCACCGTGCCGCCGATTTCAACCAGCAGTACGTCTAGCCCATCGCCCGCCACTTTAATCATGGCCTTGATCTCGTCGGTGATGTGCGGAATGACCTGCACCGTGCCGCCAACATAGTCGCCACGGCGCTCCTTGTTGATCACGCTCTGGTAAATTTTGCCGGAGGTACAACTGTTGCGGGCGGTCATCTTGCCCGAGATGAAGCGCTCGTAATGGCCCAGATCGAGGTCCGTCTCGGCCCCATCGTTGGTGACGTAAACCTCACCGTGCTGATACGGGCTCATCGTGCCCGGATCAACGTTGATGTAGGGATCGAGTTTGAGGAGGGAGACTTTGAGACCGCGCGATTCGAGGATCGCTGCGAGAGAGGCGGCGGCGATGCCCTTGCCTAAGGAGGACACCACCCCGCCGGTCACGAACACGTATTTCGTCATGGCGAACCTATGCGGGAAAGCCAAATTCTACCGGAGGCCAGCGCCGTGGCCGAAACCTTGGGCACTAACCGCAACGGCGCGTACTTTGCACGTTCTCGCCGATAGTGGAACAACGGTTGTGCGTCGCGCATTGACATTCAAAACGACGGCGTGCAGCCTTGCGCGTTAATCTTTACAGGAATCAAGCGAAATGTCCGATCACACACAGGCACCATTCAGCTTATCCGGCCAGCAGGCGCTGGTGATCGGCGGAAACGGCGGGATCGGGCTGGGAATTGCCACCGGTTTGCTGAACGCCGGAGCAAGCGTGTTTGTCGTAGGACGAAATCAGGAAAAGCTTGATTCGACTGAGGTAGCGCTCGAATCGCTGGCAGTTGCCGGTCAAAAGGTACAAACCTATCAGGCTGACGTGTCAGATTTCGGCGAGCTTCGCAGTGTGATTGCTCAGGCGCTGGCGCACCACGGACATCTCGACGTTCTCGTGAATAGTCAAGGTATCAATCAACTCAAGGCGGCGGAAGATTTCACGGTCGAGGAATATTCACGCATCATGCAAACCAACTTGCAAAGTGTGTTTTTCTCGTGCACCGAGGTGGGCCGACACATGCTCGGGCGCGGACGAGGCAGCATTATCAACATTGCATCGCTGGCGAGTCATCGCGGATGGCAGCGGGCTTCCGTTTATGCGATGAGCAAAGCGGGCGTGCACTCGTTGACGCAAACGCTGGCGGCGGAATGGGCGGAGCGTGGTGTCCGGGTGAATGCGATTTCTCCGGGCTACTTCGTCACTGACCTGACACGCAAGACGCTGGTGGGCGAACGGTCCGAGAGAGCGCTGTCGCGAACGCCGATGCGCCGCTTCGGCAACATCGAGGAACTGGCGGGTGCGGCGGTTTATTTCGCGTCGGACGCATCGCGATTTGTCACCGGACAAACGCTGGCCGTTGACGGCGGTTTTCTCGCGGCGGGGATGTAGGAGAGTCGAATGGAAATCACAGCGCTGTCGGAGTTAATGGGCGTCCGAATTTCGGGCGTCGACATCGCGCGACCGCTTGACCAGAACACAGTTGACACAATCACTGGCGCGCTCGACGAGCATCAAATCGTGGTGCTGCCGAAGCAGACGCTGTCGCCAGAGTCTTTCGTCCAGTTTTCACAGTATTTCGGCCCGCCTGAGCCACATGTGATCGATACTTTTCATCATCCGGTCGACCCGAACATTCTGGTGCTCTTGAACATACAGCGAAACTGCAAACCGATTGGTCTGCTTGACGCTGGGACGTATTTTCACAGCGACTATTCGTATCTGACGGTGCCAGCGCGTTGCACCATGCTCTACGCGATTCAGATGCCGCCGATGAAATGCGGCACCACGTTTGCCGATCAGCGGCGAGCCTTTGGCGAGCTACCAGATGCGACTAAAGTCCGTCTGCAAGGGCTCATCGCAAATCATAACTACGGCAATCGCAACGATCTCGACCATCGCTCACGGACTGTGGCATCAGTGCTGACGCCCGATCAGAAAAATCGCGTTGAATGGGTCAAACATCCGGTTGTGCGCAAACACCCAAAGACCGGACAACCCAACCTCTACGCCATTTCCGGTTCATCGTTCACGATAGACGGAATGGTGGACGACGAAAGCCTGGCCCTTCTGGAAGACCTACGTCTCCACGCCACGCAAGAAAAATACTGCTACACCCACAACTACGCGGTGGGGGACGTCATCATCTGGGACAACTGCTCGCTGCTGCACAGCGCGCCAGTCACCGAGCTGCAGGGCCATGCGCGGACGTTGTGGCGAATTACCGTGAAAGAGCAGCCTCTCACCAGCTAGCTGAAGCCGCGTGATCGCATATTTGCTTCATCTGTGCACCACCGCACAGATGCGCGTAATGAACAAAGCGTAATCTCAAAGCATCAACTAACGACGATCGAAACTTTTG
>JAYWAQ010000100.1:0-2412 GCA_043782305.1 Burkholderiales bacterium | reverse complement strand
TTGCCGAGGGGGCCTTCGCGCAGGCCTTCGTGCCGCTCATTGCTGAATACAGGGGCCAGCGCGGCGAAGCGGCCACTCACCAACTCGTTAATCGCGTCGCGACTTTGCAGCTTTTGGCGCTGCTCGTCGTCACCGCGCTCGGCATTCTTGCCGCGCCATGGCTGATCCCGCTTTTCGCCTCCGGATTCGACACGACACCGGGCAAAACGCTGCTCGCGACTGAGCTTCTGCAGATCATGTTTCCATATTTGCTCTTCATTTCGCTGACCGCGCTCGCCGGTGGCGTCATGAACATCTGGAAAAAATTCGCGATTCCTGCCTTCACGCCGGTGCTGTTAAACGCCTGCATGATCGCCGCCGCGCTGTGGGCGGCTCCGTACTTCAAAGAGCCGATTCATGCGCTGGCCTGGGGCGTGCTGGCCGGCGGTGTGGCGCAACTCGCATTGCAGCTCTGGCCGCTCTACCAACTCGGCATGTTCCCGCGTTTCGACTTTCACTTTCGGGACGAGGGCGTTTTGCGCATGCTGAAGACGATGGGCCCGGCAATTTTGGGGGTGTCCGTGGCGCAGGCCAGCCAGTTGATCAACAGTAATTACGCGTCATTTTTTGGCGATGGTTCGGTCAGTTGGCTGAACAAGGGGGGGCGTTTGATGGAATTGCCCACGGCGCTTCTAGGTGTGGCGATTGGCACGGTCATCCTGCCAGCGCTCGGCGTGCTGCGGAACGAGAAAAACGAGCGCGGCTATGGCGAATTGCTCGACTACGGGATGCGCTTCGCGTTGATCGCGACGTTGCCAGCGATGGCGGTGATGGGCGTGCTGGCAACGCCGATGGTCGCGACGCTCTTGCAGCGTGGCGCGTTTACTGGAGACGACGCATCGAAGACGGGGCCGGTCGTAATCGCTTACGCGGTGGGTATCGTGGCCCTCGTGTGGATCAAGATTCTCGCGCCCGCTTTTTATGCGCAGCAGGACACGAAGACGCCGGTGAAGATCGCGATCCGCGTGCTGATCATCACGCAGCTATTTAACTTGCTGTTCGTGCATGTCGTGTTCGAGCGCTACGCACGAGACTACAAACACGCCGCGCTCGCGCTTTCGATCAGCCTTGGCGCGCTCTTGAACGCATGGTGGTTGTATCGCGGCTTACGGGTGCGCGGGTTGTATGAGCCGCAGGCGGGATGGGCGCGTTATGGGTGGCAGCTTTTTGTTGCAACGGTGTGCACCGCAGCCGTGATTTTTTTCGCCAAACCCACTGACTTGTGGTGGGTGACCACCGCTGAAATCCCGCGTGCATCCATGCTTGCGGCGCTGTTTGCGTTAGGCGGATTTACGTATCTGGGCGTGTTGTGCTGCTTCGGCTTTCGCGTGTGCGATATTCGTCGGTAACGTCGCGTTATTGTGGGGGCGGTTTTACCGCGAAAAACGGCCGACGGGCAATCGCGGTGGAACCGCTCCCACTGGGGCCGCGCCCATGGCGGCTCAAGCTGCTACGAAAATTTCCTCGGCGTCCGCTTTTTCTCAGACTCCGGCACCGGCGCGAGCGCGCGAATGTGCAGCACATGATCGACCAGCTCAAAACCGTGGTCTTTCACGATTTTGGCGATGAGTTTTTCGATTTGCGCGTCGTGAAATTCAACGACCTTGCCGGTGTTGACGCAGACGATGTGATCGTGTTTGTCGCCTTCGTTTAATTCAAAGATCGACTTGCCGCCTTCAAAGTGATGGCGCTTTAGCAGCCCGGCCTGCTCGAACTGCGTCAGCACGCGATAAATGGTGGCCAGACCGACATCCAGGCCCTCATCCATTAGCAACCGATACACATCCTCGGCCGTCATGTGGCGCACCTTTGAGCCCTGGAACAAATCCAGCACTTTCATGCGCGGCAGCGTGGCCTTGAGTCCGGCGTCTTTAAGGTCTTGAGCGTGGGCCATAATCAAAAAGCGTCAAAAGGAGAAGGTGAAAAATCGTTGTCGACGGCATCAACGGGCGCTCTGCGGGTCGAACTATCGCCTGCCTTGGCTATCATACCCGCCTTACCGCCTCGTGCTCAAGCTCTCCAGACCATGCGCTTATTCAGTTTTATCGCCGCTTCCGCCCTCGCAATGCTGCTCTCCGGCTGCGGCCTCGTCTACAAGATGGAGGTCAATCAGGGCAACTACGTCACCGAGGAAATGGCGGCCAAGTTGAAGGAAGGGCAGACCCGCCAGCAGGTGCGCCTCATACTCGGTTCGCCCACGACGGAGAGCATTTTTCACAAGGATCGCTGGGACTTTGCCTATTCGCTGGAGCGGCGCGGCAAGCCAATCACCTCGCACAAGCTGACCGTGTTGTTCGTGGACGAAAAGGTCAAGAGCTGGACGGTGTCTGATCTGCCGACCTCGCCGGTGGTGGATCGCGATCCGGCCTATGC
>JAYWAQ010000099.1:0-6723 GCA_043782305.1 Burkholderiales bacterium | reverse complement strand
GCCGCAAAACGAAGGTTGATGAGCACATTGGCAATGATTGCCACCACAAGAATCCAGAACACGATGGCCACCCGCATCCAGTCGACCTGAGAATCAATTTTTGCGTCTTTGATGATGGGTGAATAGCCGTGCTGTTGCTTCGCGGCGATCACACCAACAATGAGCAAGGCGACCACCGCTGCGACATACGCATGCAGCACCGCGAGCGGCGACGCGCCCGCGATCCACAACATGGTGGTGGTAGTGTCGCCCACCACCGATCCCGACCCGCCCGCGTTTGATGCGGCAACGATCCCCGCCAGATAACCGACGTGCACTTTTTTGCGAAACACCGCCGAGGCAACCGTGCCACCAATCAACGCCGCCGCGATGTTGTCAAGAAAGCTCGACAACACAAACACCAGCACCAGCAGCACGAAACCGCCCTTCCAGTCGTCTGGCAGGAAGTGTGGCAACACTTTGGGCACGCGGCTCTCTTCAAAGTGACTTGATAGCAGCGCAAAACCCACCAGCAAAAAGAACAGATTGGCCAGCAGCACCCACTCATGCCCAAGATGCGCGATGAATCCTGATGGCCCTGCACCCTCGGTAAATCCGGCAATGAAAATCTTGTAAAGCGAGATGACAACGACACCGATGAGCGCCACGCGCAAGGAGTGCTGGTTAAACACGGCGACGCCGGCCAACACCCCGGCGAACAAAATGAAGTCCACCGGCACCGGGCCAATCATCGGACTGGCGGCGTGAGCGCCAAACGAAGCGAGCATCGTGGCAAGCGCTACAAGCATGCAAACTGGAGCGAACATTAAGTATCCCCGTTTGTTGTAAGCGCGCAGCGTTTTCCGATGCGCAGCAACATTCTATGCACGGCTTTCGTGCGCGCGCCCGGTGTTGGCTCGGGTTCACCCGAGGTTCGGGGAAAACCCGCGACCGCCCCGATTTGCGGGCTTCTACAATCTTCGCAGGATCGGGTTTCGATCAGGTATATGTCGCAAGTGATGTGCCTCCGGTAGAGCCGGGGCGCGCGGATCGCGCGAGCTAAAAAATTAAATTCAGGAGAAGCTATGCAACGTCGTGATTTTCTAACCAAAGCTGCTGCCAGTGCTGCTACCGGCGGTGCCGTACTAGCCGCCCCAGCTGTCATCGGCCAGAGCCCGGCTGTTCGCTGGCGGATGACCTCGTCGTTCCCGAAATCGCTCGACACGATTTACGGGGCGGCGGAAGTATTCGCGTCACAAGTCAGCAAAATGACTGGCGGAAAATTTCAGGTTTCCGTGCATGCAGCCGGTGAGATTGTTCCGGCGCCCGGCCTTGTCGACGCGGTGCAAAACGGCACGGTCGAGGCGGGTCACACCGCGCCTTATTACTTCTTCGGCAAGGACGACTGCTTTGCGTTGGGTTGCGCCATTCCCTTCGGCCTGAATAGCCGCCAGATGACGGCCTGGATGTACGAGGGCAACGGCCTGAAACTGATGCGTGAGTTCTATGTGAAGTACGGCATCGTGAACTTCCCTGGCGGCAATACCGGCGCGCAAATGGGCGGCTGGTACAGGAAGGAAATCAAGACGCTCGCTGACGTCAAAGGCCTCAAGTTCCGCGTCGGCGGCTTCGCTGGTCGCGTGTGCGAGCGCATGGGCATGGTCGCGCAAAATATTCCGGGCGGCGAGATTTATCAGGCGCTGGAAAAAGGCACGATTGATGCGGCCGAATGGGTTGGCCCGTATGATGACCAGAAGCTCGGCTTCAACAAGGTCGCGCCGAACTACTACTACCCCGGTTGGTGGGAAGGTGGCCCGCAACTTGATTTCTTCATCAATCAAAAGGCGTTTGACGCGCTGACACCCGAGTACAAAGCCATCGTTGAAAACGCTGCCGCATTTGCGCACGTTGAAATGCAGGCCAAGTACGACGCCAAGAATCCTGCCGCGCTCAAGCAGCTGGTTGCGGGTGGCACCAAACTGCATCGCTTCCCGAAAGAAGTGATGGACAAGGCGTTCTCGGAATCAATGGCGCTGTACGCCGAAATTTCCGCCAAAAATCCGATGTGGAAAAAAATCTACGACGATTATTCAAAGTTCCGCGCTGATTCGAACCTGTGGTTCCGCTTCACCGAGATGAGCTTCGATACGTTCATGCAGTCACAAAAGCTGTAATTCGGTCCCTCTGCTCAGACAGCCCGCACGGCGAAAGCCCTGCGGGCTTTTTTTATCGGTTTGACTGCGACCGGTGATGCCGGGATCTACTGCTATTTCAGAAACCGCTCATCCGCCCCCAGATAGCGCCAGGCCCCGATCGGCAGATCACCGAGCAACACTTCGCCGATGCGGATTCGCTTCAGAGCAACGACGTGAAGGCCGACCAGCTCGCACATACGGCGAATCTGCCGCTTCTTGCCTTCGCGCAAAATAAATCGCAACTGACCTTCGTTCTGCCACCACACTTGTGCCGGTTTGAGGGCAGCGCCGTCAATCGACAGACCATGATTCAAAAGGCGCAAATCCTCATCGTGCAAACGCCCGCCGCGCACCGATTGCACACGCACGAGATATTCTTTTTCAACCAGAGAGTTTTCGCCGATCAACTGCTTTGCGATGCGACCATCCTGCGTCAGGATCAAAAGCCCGGTTGAATCAATATCGAGCCGCCCGGCGGGCACCAGACTGCGCAATTGCTCGCGCTGGAAGCGGAGCGGTGATCGATCCTCATGCCATCGGTTTTCCGGTTTGATGAGCACCACGGCAGGCTGGTAGCCATCTTCCGCTTGTCCGCTGACATAGCCCATCGGCTTGTTGATGAGCACTGTCACGCGCGCTGCCTGCTCCGCATTGGCGGCACGATCAACCGTGATCTGTTGCGTCGGCACCACCTTTTGACCGAGCACCGCAGGTACGCCGTCCACGCGAATCCAGCCGCGCTCGATCCATTCGTCGGCTTCGCGCCGGGACGCTAGGCCGAGTTCGCTCATGCGTTTGGACAGGCGAATAGGTTCAACAGGTTCGGTCATGAGCGTAAAAAATTAGGGCACCCGAAGGTGCCCTATGCGGTATCGATTGCAATGAATGCTACTTCTTCGCCTCGTCTTTTTTCGCGGCGTCGAGCACCGCCTTCATTGCATCGTCAACAACCGCTGCGTCGGAGGCCGGAGCGCCCGGCGGCGCCGAGATCACCTTATCGGTACCCGGAACCGGCGTTCCCTGCTTGAAGAGGTCATCCATGCTGCGCTCCTTGTCCGGATTTTTCTCCTGCTCTGGCGCATCAATCTTGACTTTATCGAGATCGTATTTCACCTCTTTGTCGAGGAACGCAGTCACCGTTTGCGGCACGAAAATCACAATCGCGACCAGCATCAACTGCATGATGACCCAAGGGATCGCACCCAGATAAATGTCGCTTGATTCGACCTTCTTCGGAATCGCTTTGTTTTTATAAAGCGTGTCGGCAATCCCGCGTAAATAGAACAACGCGAAGCCGAACGGCGGATGCATGAAGCTCGTCTGCATGTTGACGCAAAGCAGCACGCCGAACCAGATCAGGTTGATTCCGAGCTTGTCCGCGACCGGCCCCAGCATTGGAATGATGATGAATGCAATCTCGAAGAAGTCCAAAAAGAATGCGAGGAAGAACACAAAAATATTGACGACGATCAGGAAGCCAATTTGCCCGCCGGGCAGGCCGGTTAACAAGTGCTCGACCCACTTCGCGCCGTCCACGCCCTGAAACACCAGCGAGAAAACGCGCGAACCAATCAGGATGAACACCACCATCGCGGTCAGGCGCGCCGTACCTTCCATCGCATCTTTGATCAGTGGCCAGGTCAGTCGCTTTTGAATTCCGGCGAGAATCAATGCGCCTACCACGCCCATCGCACCGGCTTCGGTCGGTGTGCAAACAGCGGTATCGATACCGGGCAAGCCGCCCATCGATCCCAGCACCGTGAAAATCAAAATCGCCGATGGAACGATGCCGCGCAAGCACTTGCCCCAGAGTGCCCAGCCATTCAGGCTACGCTCTCCTTTAGGAATACCCGGTACATATTCCGGCTTGAACTTAGCGACCAGGAACGTGTAGATCGCAAAGATCAAAATTTGCAGGATTGACGGCCCCCACGCGCCCTTGTACATATCGCCCACGCTTTTGCCAAGCTGGTCAGCGAGCACCACGAGCACCAGCGACGGTGGTACCAGCTGCGTAATCGTCCCCGATGCAGCGAGCACGCCTGTGGCGTAGCGCATGTTGTAGTTGTAGCGCATCATCACCGGCAGCGAGATGAGCGCCATTGCAATCACTTGCCCGGCAACCGTGCCCGTAATCGCGCCCAGAATGAAGCCGACGATGATGACCGAATAACCAAGGCCGCCTTTCACCGGACCGAACAATTGGCCCATCGAATCGAGCATGTCCTCGGCCAAGCCGCACTTCTCAAGGATGGAGCCCATCATCGTGAAGAACGGAATCGCCAGCAACAAATCGTTCGACAAAATGCCGAAAATATTGATCGGCAGATTCGACATGAACGAGGCTGGAAACCAGCCCATGTAAATCGCAAAAAATCCGCAGCCTAACCCCAGTGCAGACAAAGAAAACGCGACCGGAAAACCGATGAGCATGATCGCGATCAGGCCCCCGAACATCATCGGTGCAAACTGTTCCATTACCATTTTTTGTTTTCCCCAGTTCCGGACGATGCCCAGGTCATTGCAGCGGCTTTTCGTAGTGAACGTCCATGTTGTAGGTGCCGTTCAGCCAGCCCACACGCTTGATGATTTCGGCGATGCCTTGCAGCGTCAAAAGCCCGAATCCGACCGGCAACATGAGCGCAATCGGCCAGCGGATGAGGCCACCCGCGTTGGAGCTCAACTCCATCGTGCGAAATTTTTCGTAGAAAAAAGGCCACGCCAACCAGGTGCTGATCACACTCATCAGCAGCAGGAAAAAAATCAATCCAAAAATGTCGATCATCACCTTGCCACGGTTTTTAAAACGACCGTAGAGCACGTCAACGCGAACATGCTCGTTTAACTTCAGTACATAGGGCGCGCCCAACATGACGGCTGCGCCGAACAAATACCACTGAATTTCAAGCCAGCCGTTCGAGCTTTTGTCAAAGGTGTAGCGAATGACAGCGTTGCCCGCTGAAATCAGACAGGACAACATGATGAGATAGCCCGAAGCTTTGCCTAATTTTTCGCTGGTCCAGTCGACCAGCTTGACGTACGACAGCAATGCCTGCATACGTTTCTCCCCTCGTATTTGAAAGCGTTGGAATTGATTTCCACACAAATTGTATGGGTATGAGACACATGTGCTAGCGGGGTTTTCCCGTCAGATACGATGACTAAAAAGTCGACTTTTTACAGTCTCTTTTGGTGCACGGTCAGCCTCCGGTCAGCCGCCCGCAATCTGCATCGATTCGATCAGGATGGAGCCGACATGCTTCGATCCGCGTCGATCAATGTCGTCCCCGATTGCGACAATGCCTTGGTACAAATCAAGCAAATTGCCCGCAATCGTGATCTCGGAGACCGCATGGGCGATCTCGCCGCCTTCGACCCAAAACCCTGCGGCACCACGCGAGTAATCGCCCGTGACGCCATTGACACCCTGCCCCATCAGCTCAGTCACGATGAGTCCACGACCCATTTGTTTCGCGAGCGTTGCCGTGTCACCCTTGACAGTGGGGGTAACAAGCAAATTGTGATTGCCGCCGGCATTTCCGGTGGTCGTCAAGCCAAGTTTGCGCGCTGAATACGCGGACAAAAAATAGCCGCGCACAATGCCGTTTTCGACGATGGCACGACGCTGACAGGCCACACCTTCGCCGTCGAATGGCGAGCTTGCGTAAGCACGCGGAATGTGCGGGTCATCCACGATGTTGACGAGCGAAGCAAATTTTTGCGTGCCCAAGGAGTCGAGCAGGAACGATGTTTTGCGATAAAGCGAACCACCGAACAATGCGCCGATGGCATGTCCAATGAAGCCACCTGCTAATTGCGGCGTGAAAATAACCGGCGCCGACTGCGTTGAAATTTTGCGTGGATTTAGTCGCGCTACGGCGCGTTCACCGGCCTTTCGACCGACGTCCTCTGCAGCTTCCAGCTCGGTTGCGACGCGATGCGACGTGTACCAGTCATCACGCTCCATATCGTCACCTTCGGAGGCAACCATGGCGCAGCCGATGTAGTGTGCGCTGCCTTTGTAGCCGCCTGTAAAGCCGTGGCTATTGGCGTAAACAAATTCCGATTCGGTGGCGCTGACCGATGCGCCTTCGCTGTTGTCAATGCGCTCATCAACGGCAAAACCTGCGTCTTCACAGCGTTTGGCGAGCGCAGTAGCGGCTTCCGCATCGATTGCCCACGGGTGATAGAGATCCAGCTCGGGGATGACGGTTGCCATCGCGCTGGCGTCGGCCAGACCGGCAAATGAATCGGGGCTGGTGAACTTGGCGATGGCCAGTGCTTTGTCGACCGCAGCGTTCACTGAAGCGGTCGAGAAGTCTCCCGTCGACGAATTACCTTTACAGCCGTTGACGTAGACCGTTACGCCCAGGCCCTTGTCCACGTTGTGTTCGAGCGTTTCCAGCTCGCCCAGGCGAACCGTCACATTCAATCCCGTGCCTTGTGTAGCTTCGGCTTCTGCCTGATCGGCACCGCCGCGTTTGGCACGATCAAGGGCGGCAAGGGCGACATCACGGAGGGCTTCAGAGGACAGGGCAAGGGACATGTG